>NZ_BCBP01000014.1:0-203158 GCF_001753955.1 Pseudomonas sp. NBRC 111139 | reverse complement strand
ATGCTGTGGCCCGGCGCGAGGACATTGGCCTGGAACTGGGCCAGCGCATGCGTGTGTCGTGCTACGGCATGCTCGGTTACGCGCTGCTCTCCAGTGCCACTTTGGGTGACGCCTTACGCCTGGCGCTGCAGTATCCGGCACTGCTGGGAACAGTCTTCAAGCTGCGCTTGCTCGACGACGGCCAACGTGTCTGGTTCAGCGCCAGCGATTACCAGGACAGCCCGGCGCTGAGCGCTTTCAACGCCGAGTTCTGCCTGGTGTCGCTGAAAGTCATCTGTGACGACCTGCTTGGCCGGCCGTTGCCGCTGCTTGGCGCACGCTTCGAACACCCTCGCCCTGGTTACCACGCGCTCTATGCCGAAGCGTTTCAATGCCCGATCGGTTTCGCCGCCGAGGACAATGCCTTTGCCTTCGAACGGCGATGGCTGGATATGCCGCTGCCGCTGGCCGACCCGATTACTCACAAAGCCATGAGCGAGCGCTGCCGGCGCCTGAACCTTGAATTCACCGGTCGCCAGGCATGGCTGGGACGGATTCGCCAGCTGCTGGCGCAGCAACTGGACGCAGCACCCGGGCTGGAAGGGCTTGCACGGCAGATGAACTGCTCTTCTCGCACCCTGCGCCGGCATTTGCAGGCGCTGGGCAGCAGTTATCAACAGCTGCTGGACGAGCTGAGGTTCGAGCGGGCCAAGCAGTTACTGGCCGATGAACAGATGCCGATCTACCGGATTGCGGAGACTTTGGGGTTCAGTGAGACAGCCAGTTTTCGGCATGCCTTCCAGCGCTGGAGTGGCGTGGCGCCCAGCCATTTTCGTGGTTGACCTGTTCTGGCCTCTTCGCGGGTAAACCCGCTCCTACAGGGGCGTCACAACCCCTGACGCCCTGGTGGCCATTGTAGGAGCGGGTTCACCCGCGAAAGGGCCGGGCCTGCCGGCCAATGTCCAAAGGCCGTTCACCGTTGCCGCCGCTGCCTTACCCGCGACGAGGCTGGGATAGGTCACCACCCATCTGGCCAAAGACCTTGGCCATATCGATCCCCTTTTGGCCGTTTGCGTCGTTCTCCCCTGCTGATCAGCCCATGACAATGGACCCACGCCAGTCCCACCGGAGAACAACAATGCTGACGATCTATTCCGATGACCACCGCCTGCACCACGGCCGCTGCGAGCTGATCGATGGCAAGCTGATGCCCTGTTTCGAAATGCCTTCGCGCGCCGACCATGTGCTCGACCAAGTGAAAACCCGCAACCTCGGCGACATCCAGGGCCCGACCGACTTCGGCCGTGCGCCGCTGTTGCGCGTCCACAGCGCCGATTACCTGGATTTCTTCGAAGGCGCCTGGGCGCGCTGGGCTGCACTGGGCCAAGAGGGTGACCTGCTGCCCTTCACCTGGCCAGCCCGCACACTGCGCCAGGTCAAGCCGACCGGCCTGCATGGCGAACTGGGTTACTACAGCTTCGATGCCGGCGCCCCCATCACCGCGGGTACCTGGCAGGCGGCCTATAGTGCTGCACAAGTTGCCCTGACCGCCCAGGCAGCGATTCAGCAAGGCGCCCATGCGGCGTTCGCCCTGTGCCGTCCGCCAGGGCACCACGCTGCCGGCGAAGTGATGGGCGGCTACTGCTATCTGAATAACGCCGCCATCGCTGCCCAGGCCTTCCTCGACCAAGGCCGACGCAAGGTCGCCATTCTTGACGTCGACTACCACCACGGCAACGGTACCCAGGACATCTTCTACAGCCGCGATGACGTGTTCTTCGCCTCGATCCACGGCGACCCGCAGGACGAATTCCCGTTCTTCCTCGGCTATGCCGATGAAACAGGCGAAGGCGCAGGCCAGGGCTACAACATCAACTACCCCTTGCCGGCCGGTAGCGACTGGGCCGCCTGGAGCGCAGCCCTGGAGGATGCCTGCAAGCGCATCGCCAGCTATGACGCCGACGTGCTGGTCATCTCACTGGGTGTGGACACCTTCAAGGACGACCCCATCTCGCAGTTCAAGCTGGACAGCCCGGACTACCTGGAAATGGGCAAGCGCATCGGCGAACTCGGCAAGCCGACCCTGTTCGTGATGGAAGGCGGCTACGCTGTGGAGGAAATCGGCATCAACGCGGTCAATGTGCTGGAAGGCTTCCAGCGCGCCCAGCCAGGAGCCCGATAATGGTCCGACTCAAACGTCTGCTCGCCCCGTTCATCGCTGCCACCCTGTTCGCGGGCGCCCTGCATGCGCAAGCCGAGCAGCGCACCCTGCGTGTATATAACTGGTTCGATTACATCACCCCGCAGACCTTGACTGCCTTCCAGAAGGACAGCGGCGTGAAGCTGGTGTACGACATCTTCGACACCAATGAGGCGCTGGAAGCCAAGCTGCTAACCGGCAACTCCGGCTATGACGTGGTAGTACCGTCCAACGTGTTCCTCGCCAAGCAGATCGAAGCCGGGGTGTTCCAGCCGCTGGATCGCAGCAAGCTGCCGAACTGGCAACACCTGGACCCGGCACTGATGAAGCTGATCGAGGCTAACGACCCGGGCAACAAGTTTGCCGTGCCGTATATGTACGGCACCGTGCTGATCGGCTTCAACCCGGCCAAGGTCAAGGCTGCACTCGGCGACAACGCGCCGGTGGACAGCTGGGACCTGATCTTCAAGGAAGAGAACATCGCCAAGCTCAAGCAGTGCGGCGTAGCCCTGCTCGACTCGCCGTCGGAGATTCTACCGCTGGCCCTGCAGTACCTGGGCTTGCCGCCGAACAGCGACAAACCGGCTGACTACAAGAAGGCCGAGGAGCTGATGCTGAAGATTCGTCCGCATATCACCTACTTCCACTCCTCGAAGTACATGGCAGACATCGCCAATGGCGACATCTGTGTGGCAGTGGGCTACAGCGGCAGCTTCTCGCAGGCAGCCAACCGCGCCCGTGAGGCAAACAACGGCGTGGTGGTGGACATGCGCCTGCCCAAGGAAGGCGCGCCGATCTGGTTCGACATGCTGGCGATTCCAAAGGGCGCTGCGAACCCGGAGGATGCACATACGTTCATCAATTACCTGCTGCGGCCAGAGGTGATTGCGCCGATCAGCGACTTCGTGGGGTATCCGAACCCGAACAAGGATGCGACCGACAAGGTGAATCCGACGATTCGCAACAACCCCAACCTGTATCCGACGGCAGAGGCGATGGCCAAGCTGTATACCCTCAAGCCTTTGACGCGAGATGCCGAACGGGCCAGAACCCGCGCCTGGACGCGGATAAAGTCCGGTACCTGATGTTGAACCGGGGGCTGCTTTGCAGCCCCACTCATTTTTTCCAGACTTTGCGTAGTTTCATCAAGGCCTCGGCAATCTCGCCCTCCGGCACTGCCGCAAAGCCCAGCACCAGCCCTGCCCGCTTATCCACAGGCACCTCGCAGTCCGCCAACCAGAAATTGCTCAGTGGTGTCACTTCCACCCCCACCGCCTCAGCCTTGGCCACCAACTCCTGCTCCCGAGCAAAGTTATCCACATCGACCTTCACATGCAGCCCAGCCGCCACTTCCGGCATTGCGCCCAACCCCGGAATATCCACAGGCCAACCGGCCTTGAGTACATCGCGCCGCTTCAATGCCGCCTTGCGCATACGGCGGATATGCCGCTGAAAATGGCCACGGGCCATGAACTCGGCCATCACGCACTGGCTGCTGACCTCCGAATGCCGCACCGCCAACGCTTTGCCTTGGCTAAAAGCCTGCACCAGCTTCGACGGAAGCACCAGGTAGCCCAGGCGTAACGCCGGGAAGGCGATCTTGCCGAAGGTACCGACATACAGCACCCGCCCGTGCCGGTCGAGCGCTGCCAGCGGGGCCAGCGGTGCACCGCTGTAGCGATACTCGCCGTCGTAGTCGTCCTCGATGATCCAGCCGTCACTGCGTTCAGCCCAGGCCAGCAATGCCAGGCGACGTGCAAGGCTCATGGTCACCCCGGTCGGGTATTGGTGCGCAGGCGTGACATAGGTCAGTCGGCAATCCGTCAATTGTTCCAGCCGGCTGCAGTCCAGCCCGTCTTCATCCACAGGCACGCCACACACCCGACCGCCCGCGAGCGTAAAAGCATGAGCGGCCGCCCGATAGCCTGGGTTTTCCACAGCCACACCGTCGCCCGGTTGCAGCAGCAACTGTGCACAAAGGCTGATGGCCTGCTGCGCGCCGCTTGTGATCACAATTTGTTCAGCCGTACAGCTCAGCCCCCGCGAGCGGCGTAGATAGGCCGCTATCAGTTCGCGCAAAGCCGGCTCGCCAGCGGGGTCACCATAACCCAGTTGCGCAGGGGACGGGTTGCGCCAGAAACCCGCCTGTAGCTTGGCCCAGACGTCAAACGGGAACAGGTCAAACGCCGGAATGCCAACGCGAAAAGCACGCGGCGCACCGCTTCTGGGCGGTGGCAAATGGTTGTTTTTCAGACGCTGCAGAGGTGCGCTGAAAAGCCTCCCGCTGGATAAATCCTCAGTATTTTCTTCACGGAATGTGGATAACCCTGTTGATAAGCCCATGGATAACCCTGTGGATACTTGTGTGGACAGTTTTGGCAGCCGGCTAACGTAGGTGCCATCACCGACCCGGCTTTCGATGAAGCCCTCGGCATACAGTTGATCGTAGGCGCGCACCACGCTGTTGCGTGAAAGCGCCAACATGGCAGCCAGGTCGCGCGTAGCCGGCAAGCGAGTACCACTACTCAGGCGCCCATCCAGTACCCGCGCTCGCAACGCCTGATACAGCTGCTGGCTGAGCCCGCGGCTGCGATCCAGGGCGATCCCGGCAGGGTCGAAAGGCAAGATGAGGGGCGACTCGCGCATGATATTGGACCTATGAAAACAGGCATTAATGGATCTTACCCAGAACCAATAGCCTGCCTAGGATGGAACCATTCGACAAGGATCCCGCCATGTACAACAGTAAGCCGCACCAGGAACACGACCTCACCCGCTTACACCAGCACATGCTAGACACCCGCCTGGCCGTTCTGGTCAGCCAGGGCGAACAGGGCCTTCTGGCCACGCACCTACCGGTGCTGGTCGATACCGCCGAGGGCGATTTCGGCACTGTGTATGCCCACCTGGCCCGGGCCAACCGCCAATGGCAAGACCTTCAACACGGCGGCGAAGCACTGTTGGTATTCCCCGGCGCCGATGCCTATGTCAGCCCCGGTTTTTACCCAAGCAAGGCCGAAAACCCAAAGGTGGTGCCGACCTGGAACTACCTGGCGGTGCACGCTTATGGCCCGGCCGAAGTTATCCATGAGACCGAGCCGCTACTGGCTATCGTAAGCCGCCTGACCGACCGCCATGAACAGGGTCGCAGCGAACCCTGGAAAGTCACCGATGCCCCTGCCGACTACATCGAGGGCATGCTCCGCGCCATCGTCGGTATCCGTCTGCCCATCGCGCGCCTGCAAGGTGCGCGCAAGCTCAGTCAGAACCGCTCCGGGCACGACATCGATGGCGTGCGCGAGGGCCTGAGCGCCAGCCCCGATCAACGGGACAATCAACTCGCGGCGCACATGCGCCAACTCTGAAGGAATAGCCCATGCCCAACCTTACCCTGCGCCCTGTCACTGCCCAAGATCACGCGGCCTGGCACGCCCTGTGGCAGGCCTACTTGCACTTCTACGAGACCGAGCTGGCCGATGCCGTCAGCCTGAGCACCTGGCAACGCCTGCTCGACCCCAGCGAGCCAACCCATTCGACACTGGCCTGGGTCGACGGCAAGGCGGTGGGGATGGTCAACTTCATCTACCATCGCTCCAACTGGAGCATCGAGAATTCCTGCTACCTGCAGGACCTATATGTGGACAGCACGCAACGTGGCCTGGGCATTGGTCGACAGTTGATCGAGCACGTCTACACCACTGCCAAAGCCGACAACTGCATCAAGGTGCACTGGCTGACCCACGAAACCAACGCCACCGCCATCAGCCTGTACCAGCAGGTTGCCGAGCGCTCGGGCTTCATCCAATTCCGCAAAGGCTTGTAGGCCGAACATGACAGACGCATTGAACTGGAAACCCGCCGCAACCCCCAAGGCCGAGCCCATTGAAGGCCGCTTCATCCGCCTGGAGAAGCTCGATCCAGGGCACCATGGCGAAGACCTCTGGGAAGTGCTGCAGGGTCCGGCCTCCGATCCGGTGCTGTGGGACTACCTGCCGTACGGCCCGTTCGCCGAACGTGCCGCCTTTGACCGCTGGCTGGAAGGCAACGCTGCTGGCCGCGACCCGCTTTTCTACACCGTCATCGACCGCGCCAGCGGCCAGGCCCAAGGCATCCTCAGCCTGATGTCGATCGTGCCTGACCACGGCCGGATCGAGATCGGCCACATTGCCTTCGGCGCCGCCATGCAGCGTACGCCCAAGGGTACCGAGGCGGTGTACCTGCTGGGCAAGCTGGGCTTCGCGCTGGGTAATCGACGGCTGGAGTGGAAATGCAATAACGCCAATGCCCGTTCCAAACGTGCGGCAGAGCGATTCGGCTTCGTCTACGAAGGGGTGTTCCGCAAGCACTTGGTGGTGAAAGACCATAACCGCGATACGGCGTGGTATTCGATTACCGATGATGAATGGCCGGCGGTGGCTGCCGGGTTTGAGCGGTGGTTGAGTGAAGAGAACCAGCAGCCGGGTGGCCAGGTGGAAAGCCTTGAGGTGTGCCGCAGAGGTTGAGCGGTGTGCTGAATCAGCTGGCCTCTTCGCGGGTGAACCGCCCCTACAGGGATGCGCGTTGTGAGGTTCGGGCCTACCCGCGCAGAGGCTAGTGATTCCGGCACAAAAAAAGGGGAGCATCCGCCCCCCAGAGGTTAACCAGTTGTAGATGAGGGCTTAAATCAGCCCTCGATCTCGATCAGGATCTCACCTGGCGTCACGCGATCACCCTTGGCCACATGGATGGCCACGACCTTACCGGCGATGGCCGCCTGCACTTCGGTTTCCATCTTCATGGCTTCGGTGATCAAGACCGCCTGGCCGGCCTTGACCATGTCACCTTCCTTGACCAGCACATCAACGATGTTCCCCGGCATGGTGGTGCTTACGTGGCCAGGGTCAGTAGCCTGCTTGCGCTTGCTGCCGCCACCGCTGACGAACTCGTTGAGTGGCTCGAAGACCACTTCCTCCGGCATGCCGTCGATCGACAGATAGAAGTGACGCTTGCCTTCGGCCTTCACGCCCACACCGGTGATGTCGACGCGGTAGGTTTCGCCGTGTACGTCGATGACGAACTCGGTCGGCACGCCTTCACCGCCTGGGGCAGCCACGGCACCGGCTTCCGGAATCGGCAGCAGAACTTCAGGCGTCAAGGTGCCAGCTTCGCGTTCTTCGAGGAACTTGCGGCCAATGTCCGGGAACATGGCAAAGGTCAGCACGTCTTCTTCGCAACGGGCCAGGGCACCGATGTCGCTACGCAACTTGGCCATTTCCGGCTTCAGCAGGTCAGCCGGGCGCACATCGATCACTTCTTCGCTGCCGATAGCCTGGCGACGCAGTTGCTCGTTGACCACACCCGGGGCCTTGCCATAGCCACCTTGCAGGTACAGCTTCACCTCATTGGTAATGGTCTTGTAGCGCTCACCCGCCAGCACGTTGAAGAAGGCCTGGGTGCCGACGATCTGCGAGGTCGGGGTGACCAGCGGCGGGAAGCCGAGGTCTTCACGCACACGCGGGATTTCGGCCAGCACTTCGTTCATGCGGTTGAGGGCGCCCTGCTCCTTGAGCTGGTTGGCCAGGTTGGAAATCATGCCGCCCGGTACCTGGTTCACCTGCACCCGGGTGTCCACCGCGGTGAACTCGCTTTCGAACTGGTGGTACTTCTTGCGCACGGCGTAGAAGTACAAGCCGATCTCCTGCAGAAGCTCCAGGTCCAGGCCGGTGTCGAACTCGCTGCCCTTGAGCGCAGCAACCATCGACTCGGTACCCGGATGGCTGGTGCCCCAAGCGAAGCTGGAGATGGCGGTATCGATGTGGTCCGCGCCATTTTCCACAGCTTTGAGCTGGCACATGGCAGCCAGGCCGGCGGTATCGTGAGAGTGGATGAACACCGGCAGCGACTGTTCAGCCTTCAGCGCCTTGACCAGCTCGCCAGTGGCGAACGGGGTCAACAGGCCAGCCATGTCCTTGATCGCCACCGAGTCGCAACCCATGGCTTCCATCTGCTTGGCCTGGTTCACGAAGGCTTCGATGGTGTGTACCGGGCTGGTGGTGTAAGCGATAGTGCCCTGGGCGTGCTTGCCGGCGGCCTTGACCGCTTCGATGGCCACGCGCAGGTTACGCACGTCGTTCATGGCGTCGAAAATGCGGAACACATCGATGCCGTTGACCGCCGCCTTGGCGACGAAGGCCTTGACCACGTCGTCGCTGTAGTGGCGGTAGCCCAACAGGTTCTGGCCGCGCAGCAGCATTTGCAAGCGGGTGTTTGGCAGCGCTGCGCGCAGCTTGCGCAGGCGCTCCCACGGGTCTTCCTTGAGGAAGCGCACGCAGGCGTCGAAGGTGGCACCACCCCAGACTTCCAGCGACCAGTAGCCAACCTTGTCGAGCTTGTCGCAGATCGGCAGCATGTCTTCGGTACGCATGCGGGTAGCCAGCAGGGACTGGTGAGCGTCGCGCAGGATCGTGTCGGTTACGTGAATTTTCTTGGACATTATAGGGTTCCTCACAGGCCTGCGTGGGCGGCGATGGCGGCGGCGATGGCCAAGGCCAGCTCTTCGGGTTTGCGCTTGATCGAGTAGTTGGTCAATTCAGGGTGGCTTTCGACAAAGCTGGTATTGAACTGGCCGCTACGGAATTCCGGATTGCGCAGGATTTCCTGGTAGTACGCGGCGGTGGTCTTCACCCCTTGCACGCGCATGTCGTCCAGGGCCCGCAGGCCGCGGTCCATGGCTTCTTCCCAGGTCAACGCCCACACCACCAGTTTCAGGCACATGGAGTCGTAGAACGGTGGAATGGTATAGCCGGTGTAGATCGCCGTGTCGGTGCGCACGCCCGGGCCGCCGGGGGCGTAGTAACGGGTGATCTTGCCGAAGCTGGGCAGGAAGTTGTTTTTCGGATCTTCAGCATTGATACGGAACTGCAAGGCGTAGCCGCGGTGCTGAATGTCTTCCTGCTTGACCGACAGTGGCAGCCCCGAGGCGATGCGGATCTGCTCACGCACGATGTCGATACCGGTGATTTCCTCGGTAATGGTGTGTTCCACCTGCACCCGGGTGTTCATTTCCATGAAGTACACTTCGCCATCTGCGAGCAGGAACTCCACGGTACCGGCGTTCTCGTAATTCACCGCTTTGGCCGCACGCACCGCCAGGTCGCCGATGTAGGCGCGCTGCTCAGGAGTAAGCTGTGGGCTCGGGGCAATTTCGATGAGCTTCTGGTTACGACGCTGGATAGAGCAGTCGCGCTCGAACAGGTGCACTACGTTCCCGAAGCTGTCACCGAGAATTTGCGCCTCGATGTGCTTCGGGTTGACGATGCATTTCTCCAGGAACACTTCGGCCGAACCGAATGCCTTGGTCGCCTCGGAAATGACCCGCGGGAAGTTCTGTTCCAGTTCTTCGCGGCTATTGCAACGGCGAATACCACGGCCGCCACCACCGGAGGTAGCCTTGAGCATCACCGGATAACCGATGCGATCACCTTCGCTCAGGGCTTCATGAATATCGGCAACGTTGCCTTCGGTGCCCGGGGTTACCGGCACACCGGCGGCGATCATGGTGCGGCGCGCTTCGGTCTTGTCGCCCATACGGCGAATCACTTCGGCGGCCGGGCCAATGAATTTGATCCCGCGCTCGGCGCAAATTTCTGCCAGTTCAGCGTTTTCCGAAAGGAAACCATAGCCCGGGTGCAGGGCATCACAGCCGGTTTCCACAGCCAGGTTCACCAGCTTGCGCGGGTTCAGGTAACCGGCCAGCGGCTCGGCACCGATGCTGTGTGCTTCGTCAGCGCGCTTGACGTGCAAGGCATGCCGGTCGGCGTCGGAAAAGATCGCTACCGAGCGAATGCCCATCTCGGCGCAAGCACGCACGATCCGAACTGCGATTTCACCTCGGTTGGCGATCAGGATTTTTTTTATCACTGGAGTCTTCCCAAAGCCGTAGGAACAGTCGAGCCGGTTCTACCGGTCGGCGCGTGACCAGACGATGCTGGCCAGTCGCGTATTCACCCTAGCGCTGTAGGTCGATAAACAAAAATCAATATTTGTTAGAGGCTGTATTAGCAAAAGCTTATAGTTGGGTAACAAGGTGTTGCCGAAGAGCTGATTAAAATGCGTAAGTCCTTGATGCGTATGACATTGCGTCAACTCCAGATCTTCAATGAGGTGTGCGATTTGCGGTCGTACAGCCGTGCTGCGGAGGAGATGGCGCTGACGCAACCCGCCGTTAGTCTACAGATCCGTCAGCTTGAAGAGCTGATCGGTCAGCCATTGTTCGAGTACGTGGGCAAGAAGCTCTACCTGACCGAGGCGGCCGAGGCCCTGCAGCGCGCCAGCCACGATATCTTCGGGCGCCTGGAGAGCCTGGACATGCAGCTGTCGGACATGCAGGGCTCACTGCAGGGTCAGTTGAAACTGGCGATCGAGTCCAGTGCCAAGTACTTCGTGCCACACCTGTTCGCCGCCTTCAAGCAGCGTCACCCGGAAGTCAACCTGACCCTGACGGTAGTCAATCGTGCCCAAGCCATCCGCCGCCTTTCCGATAACCGCGACGACCTGATCATCATGTCGATGGTGCCGCAAGACATGGGCCTGGAGTTTCTGCCGTTCCTCAACAACCCGATCGTTGCGGTTGCGCCGCCACAGCACCCGCTGTGCAAGCTGGACCAGTTGCGCATGCAGGACCTGGAGCCTCATACGCTGCTGGTCCGCGAGCAAGGTTCGGGAACACGCAAGGCTTGCGAAGAGTACTTCAAGGATAAGCGTGTGCATTTCGCCCAAACGCTTGAAGTAGCCTCGGCCGACGCCCAGCGCGAATGCGTGATCGCCGGGCTGGGGATCGCCCTGTTGACCCGTCACGCAGTCAACCTGGAGCTGGCTACCGGGATGCTGAAGGAATTACCGGTCGAGGAGCTACCGCTGTACCGTAGCTGGTGCGTGGTGCAGGCCAAGGCCAAGCGGCAGTCGCCGGTGGCCTTGGCGTTTCTTGCATTCATCCGCGGTGAACGTGCATTGATCAGCGCGCTTGTTGAACGTTTTTCGGGGAAACTGCCGCCGACGACTGCCATACCGTGAGTGCTTGCAGCTCGGGGTAGTCCGCCAGGTCGCGGAGCAGTTGACGTTGGTCGCAATAGCTCTCGATCGCGCGGCGGTATTCCATGCGACGCTGATCTTTTTCCTGCTGCTTGCGAGCCTTGGCGTTGGGTTGGTACGTACCGTCGAAGTCACGAGCCATTGCCTGTCTCCCAGATAGTATGCGGGAGTTTCAGACTGGCCTTGATGGTTTACCGTTTGGCGGTGGAATGGTGACAGAATCGTGAATTTTCACTGCCTGTACCGGCCTCTTCGCGGGCTTACCCGCTCCCACAGGAATTGCACCGATTTATAGAGGAGCACAGTACCTGTGGGAGCGGGCAAGCCCGCGAAGAGGCCAGTGCAGGTTGAATTCAGTCGTCGGTAGCCTTGATCGACTTGGGCGACAGACGCAAGCTGCGCAGGCTGCGTTTCACGCTCTTCAGGTGGTTGACCAGGCTAGGCCCGCGCGCCATGGCAACGCCCATGGCCAGCACGTCGATCACCACCAGGTGGGCAATACGCGAAGTCAGTGGGGTGTAGATCTCGGTGTCTTCATGCACGTCGATCGCCAGGTTGACCGTCGATAGCTCGGCCAGCGGCGTCTGGCTGGGGCACAGGGTAATCAGGTTGGCGCCGCTCTCACGGACCAGGTTGGCAGTGATCAGCAGGTCCTTGGAACGGCCTGATTGGGAAATACACACCGCCACATCACCCGGTTTCAGGGTAACCGCCGACATCGCTTGCATGTGGGGGTCGGAATACGCTGCCGCGCTGAGCAGCAGGCGGAAGAACTTGTGCTGGGCATCGGCCGCAACGGCACCGGACGCGCCAAAGCCATAGAACTCTACCCGCTGCGCCTGGGCCATGGCGCTCACGGCTTGTTGCAGCGCCTGCGGATCAAGGTGCTCGCGCACTTCCATCAGGGTGTGCAGGGTGGTGTCGAAGATCTTCAGACTGTAGTCGGCGACCGAATCGTCTTCGTGGATGGCGAACTGACCGAAGCTGGCCCCGGCAGCCAGGCTTTGCGCCAGCTTCAGCTTCAGGTCCTGGAAGCCCGAGCAGCCAATGGCCCGGCAGAAACGCACGATGGTCGGCTCACTGATACCCACGCTGTGCGCCAAATCGGCCATGGAGCTGTGCATGACGGCAGCCGGGTCGAGCAGCACGTGGTCGGCCACTTTCAGTTCCGATTTGCGCAGCAGGTGGCGCGATTGGGCGATATGTTGCAACAGATTCACAGGCTGGACTCGGTTATGATCGGCGTGCCGGGTTGTAGCTTTCTTGTAGTTATACTACATGGACGCCAACCCGCCCAGTTAAACGAACGTGGAGAGTGGTGGTTTGACTATTCCTTGCGACATTCTGGTCTTCGGCGGCACCGGTGATCTGGCCCTGCACAAATTACTTCCGGCGCTCTACCACCTGTTTCGCGAGGCCCGTCTGAACCCTGCCGTGCGGGTCATCGCACTGGCCAGACGCAACCTGCCACGCATCGACTATCTCAAGCTCGCCGAACGCCATTGTCGGGCGCAGATTGCCCGCAGCGACTTCGACGAAGAGGTGTGGCAGCGGTTTTCCGCGCGGGTCGACTACTTCCCGATGGATGCTTCACAGAGCGCCGATTTTGGCCGCCTGGCACGCTACCTGGGTGAACCCGGCGGGCTGACGCGCATCTTCTACCTGGCCACCGCCCCCAACCTGTTCGTGCCAATTGCCAACCACCTGCGCATTGCCGGGCTTGCCGACACCGAAGCGCGCATCGTGCTGGAAAAACCGATCGGCCATTCCCTGGAATCCGCCACTGCCATCAATGAAGCCATTGGCACGGTGTTCGAAGAAAGACAGGTGTTCCGCATCGACCACTACCTGGGCAAGGAAACCGTGCAGAACCTGATGGCCCTGCGTTTTGCCAATGCCCTGCTGGAGCCGGTGTGGCGCAACAACCAGGTCGACCATGTACAGATCAGCGTTTGCGAGACACTGGGCGTAGAAAACCGCGGTGCCTACTACGATCGCGCCGGGGCTATTCGCGACATGCTGCAGAACCACCTGCTGCAACTGCTGTGCCTGGTGGCCATGGAGCCACCCGCGCAATTCGAGGCAGAAGCGGTACGCGACGAAAAGGTGAAAATCCTGCGCGCCCTCAAGCCAATCACCGGCCAGGATGTGCAGGACAAGACGGTACGTGGCCAGTATGGTGCCGGGCGTATCGGCGGCCAGGAAGTGCCGGCCTACTACTTTGAAAAGGACGTCGACAACGACAGCGATACCGAGACTTTCGTGGCCATCGAGGCGCACATCGACAACTGGCGCTGGGCGGGCGTGCCTTTCTATCTGCGCACCGGCAAACGCATGGCGCGGCGCGCTTCGCAGATCGTCATCCAGTTCAAGCCAGTGCCTCACGAACTGTTCAGCGGCGGCCAGGTCAACCAGTTACTGATACAGCTGCAACCGGACGAACGCATCAGCCTTCGCATGATGACCAAGAGCCCAGGCAAAGGCATGCGCCTGGAACCCGTGGACCTGGACCTTAATCTGGCCCAGGTGTTCAGCCAGACTCGCCGCTGGGAAGCCTACGAGCGTCTGCTGCTGGATGTGCTCGAAGGTGATTCGACGCTGTTCATGCGCCGCGATGAAGTGGAAGCAGCCTGGGCTTGGGTAGATCCAATCATCAAGGGCTGTGAAGAGCACTTCCAGGCGCCCCGCCCCTACTCGGCTGGCAGTTTCGGGCCCGAGCAAGCCAACAGCCTGCTCGCCAGGCATGGCAGGCACTGGCATGGCTGAATGACCTGCGCGATGGCGCGACCTTTAATCTGAAACAGCAGCAGATGAAATTCGAAGGTGCGAAATCCATAACGTGAAGGCCTTCGACTAACGATGCCTCAGCCAGCTTGCGCAGGCCGTGACCTGGCCCCGGACCGATGAGCGGGATGCCGCCAGGTGAATATTCATACAGTAGATATTTGCCCCTTACCCGGCATCGCCCTAGAATGGCCCGATGCGCACAGACGACCTCTCTCTCCTGCTGAATTCCCTCAACGATGCCCAACGCCAGGCCGTAGCGGCCACGCTCGGGCGTCAACTGGTGCTTGCCGGCGCCGGTTCCGGTAAAACCCGCGTGCTGGTACACCGCATCGCCTGGCTGATCCAGGTCGAGCAGGCATCACCGCACTCGATCCTGTCGGTGACGTTCACCAACAAGGCCGCAGCAGAAATGCGCCAGCGGATCGAGCAACTGTTGGGCATCAACCCGGCAGGCATGTGGGTCGGCACCTTCCACGGCCTGGCACATCGCCTGTTGCGGGCCCACTGGCAGGAAGCGCGGCTGGTGCAGAACTTCCAGATCCTCGACAGCGACGACCAGCAGCGCCTGATCAAGCGGGTCATGCGCGAGTTGGGCCTGGACGAGCAGAAGTGGCCAGCACGCCAGGCCCAGTGGTTCATCAATGGGCAGAAAGACGAAGGCCTGCGCCCGCAGCATATCCAGGCGGGGGGCGACCTGTTCCTGGCGACCATGCGCGAGGTCTATACGGCCTACGAGCAGGCGTGCGAGCGCGCCGGTGTCATCGATTTCTCCGAACTGCTGCTTCGCGCCCTGGACCTGTGGCGTGACCACCCGGGCCTGCTGGAGCACTATCAACGACGCTTCCGCCACGTGCTGGTGGACGAGTTCCAGGATACCAACGCCGTGCAGTACGCCTGGTTGCGCCTACTGGCACGCGGTGGCGACAGCCTGATGGCGGTAGGCGATGACGACCAGTCGATCTACGGCTGGCGCGGCGCCAAGATCGAAAACATCCACCAGTACACCGCCGACTTCCCCGACGCCGAAATGATCCGCCTGGAGCAGAACTACCGCTCCACCGGCGGCATCCTCAAGGCGGCCAACGCGCTGATCGCCAACAACAGCGGGCGCCTGGGCAAGGAACTGTGGACCGACATGGGCGAAGGCGAACCACTGACCCTGTACGCGGCCTACAACGAGCACGACGAAGCGCGCTATGTCGTGGAAACCATCGAGAGCCTGGTCAAGCAGGGCAATGCGCGCAACGAGATCGCCATCCTTTACCGCTCCAACGCCCAGTCGCGCGTGCTGGAAGAGGCCCTGCTGCGCGAGCGCATCCCCTACCGCATCTATGGCGGCCAGCGCTTCTTCGAGCGCGCCGAAATCAAGAATGCCATGGCTTACCTGCGCCTGATCGAAGGGCGTGGCAACGATGCCGCTCTGGAGCGGGTGATCAACGTGCCGCCGCGCGGTATTGGCGAAAAAACCGTCGAAGCCATCCGCGAGCACGCCCGTCACAGCCAGCTGTCCATGTGGGAGGCCATGTGCCAGCTGCTCGCCGCCAAGGCCCTGAAGGGCCGCGCCGCCAGTGCCCTGGGGGCCTTTATCGAGCTGATCGAGGGGCTGGCCGCCAAGGTTGTGGACATGCCGCTGCATACCATGACCCAGACCACCATCGAACAGTCCGGCCTGATCACCTATCACCAGGAAGAAAAAGGTGAAAAGGGCCAGGCACGGGTAGAAAACCTTGAGGAACTGGTCAGTGCGGCACGCAACTTCGAGTCCACCGACGAAGACGCCGACCTGTCCCCGCTCTCGGCCTTCCTTGGCCACGCCTCACTCGAAGCTGGCGATACTCAGGCTGACGAGCATGAAGACAGCATCCAGCTGATGACCCTGCACAGCGCCAAAGGCCTGGAGTTCCCCTATGTGTTCCTGGTGGGCATGGAAGAAGGCTTGTTCCCGCACAAGATGAGCCTGGAAGAACCCGGCCGCCTGGAAGAGGAACGACGCCTGGCCTATGTAGGCATCACCCGCGCCATGCGCCAGCTGGTCATGACCTACGCCGAAACACGCCGCCTTTATGGCAGCGAGACGTATAACAAGGTGTCGCGTTTCGTGCGTGAAATTCCGGCCGGCCTGGTTCAGGAAGTACGCCTGTCCAACAGTGTCAGCCGCCCGTTCGGCGGGGCCAAGACGGCCACCAACAGCAACCTGTTCGCCAATGCCAGCATTCCGCAGACCGCGTTCAACCTTGGCCAGCGTGTGCAGCATGCAGTATTCGGCGAAGGCGTAATCCTCAACTTCGAGGGTTCTGGCGCTCAGGCGCGGGTACAGGTGAATTTTGCCGAAGGTAGCAAATGGCTGATGCTGGGGTATGCCAAGCTCGAGGCTGTCTAAAGCCCACAAGGGTTGGGCCTGCCAACTTTGTAACATCAGGCAAAAGCTCGAAACACTATGTCGCTGGTCATGTGCCCGGGAACCTGTGCACCATGACGCGCGTGCAATCCACAACAGGGGATATCCCACTTATGCAACGTTTTCTTAGCATCGCACTGGCGCTCTGCGTCGGCCTGACGCTGAGCCTGGACGCCAGCGCCAAGCGTTTCGGCGGCGGCAAGAGCTCGGGCTCCGCGCCTATCCACCAGACCCGCCAGGCTACGCCAACCACGCCTGCTGCCGCGCCGACCGCACCTGGCCGTGCACCGGCTGCCGCCAGCGGTGCTTCGCGCTGGTTGGGCCCACTGGCCGGCCTCGCCGCCGGTGGCCTGCTGGCTTCCATGTTCATGGGCGACGGTTTCGAAGGCTTCCAGATCATGGACTTCCTGATCGTGGCGCTCATCGCCTTCCTCGTGTTCCGCTTCATCGCCGCGCGCCGCCGCCAGCAGCAGCCACAAATGGCCATGCCAGGCCATGCGCCGATGCAGCGTGAGGCTCACGCGCAGCCTGCCCAGCCTTCGATTTTCGGTGGTTCGGCCGCACCTGCTGCCGCAGCCGCACCGGTGATCAACGCCCCGGCCTGGTTCAACGAGCAGAGCTTCCTGGCGGCAGCCCGTAACCACTTCCAGTCGCTGCAGCAGCACTGGGATGCCAATGAAATGGACAAGATCAGCGAGTTCGTTACCCCGCAAATGCTTGAGTTCCTCAAGCGTGAGCGTGCTGAACTGGGTGATGGCTTCCAGTCTACCTACATCGATAACCTGGAAGTGCAACTGGACGGTGTCGATGACCGCGCCGACCGCACCGACGCGACCCTGACCTTCCGTGGCGTGTCGAAGAATTCGCGCTTCGACCAGGGCGAAGTGTTCAGCGAAAGCTGGCACATGGTTCGCGCCCAAGGCGAGAACCAGCCTTGGCTGGTAGCCGGTATCCGTCAAAACGGCTAATCGCTGCGTGCTAAACAGAGAACCCCGGGCTTGCCCGGGGTTTTTGCTTTTGCCAAAGTGGGCTACTAGGGTATAAGGCGCAGCGTTGTCATCTAGGTCAGAGGAAGTGAACCGTGGAAGAAGTGATCGAACAACTCCGTGAAGCGAATGAGCCAGTACCAGTGCCCCTGGAGCTTCCCGATGAAGACCAGCTGGTAGAGATCGAAGAACAGCTGTTCATCAATATTCCATTCGTGTTCAAAGAGTTTCTGCTGACCGTAAGTGATGTGGTTTACGGCTCCCTTGAGCCTGTTACCGTCACTGATCCGCAGTCGCACACCTACCTGCCAGATGTGGCCTCCAACGCCTGGGATGCCGGCGTACCGCGTGACCTGATTCCGCTGTGCCAGGACGGCGACAATTACTATTGCGTCGAAGAGGACGGCACCGTGGTGCTGTGGGATGCCGAAGAGGAAATTGTCGGCGAAGACAGTTGGGAATCGGTGTGGCACTGGGCGCGAGATGTTTGGCTGGAGAGCTGATCGCTAGCACCTATAGAGAAGCTCGCGATCTGAGTCAGTAACAATGACGTTTCAGCGCCTCAAGGTCGTTAAAATCGCCAGGCTTTTTGCGCCTGGCGACATCGCTATAACCCCATCTCCTCGGGCGGGCGAGATACCTTGCCCAGGGCGTAACCCCCTCAGTGCGAGTTCTCGCGACTGTTCTCCAGCGTCTCCAGCAACGCGATCTGCATGCGCGTGTGCACGCGGATAAACCAGCGCCACAACAACGCCACCACCACCGCAGCTACCACGGCAATCACCAGCAGCAATTCGCTGGTGGGCAGAATGCTGGCGGACAATGCCGACAGCAGCAGGAAAATCACCAGCAACGACAACAGCGGGATCACTTCGGCGATCACACGGCGCACGCGCTGGGTATGTCGCCCGGCCATTTCCGGCTTCACGCCCATCTCTGCCAGCAGCATCGAGAGTGCCTTTAGCTTGCGGTACGCGGCGATCAGGAATGGCAGTGACAGCAACAAAGCAGCCCCCCATATGACGGCCTTCTGCTGGCTGACATCGCTGACCCACTCACTGAGCCAATTGCCGATACGCCCTGCAAAGTAGCCGCCACTGAAGAAAATGGCGATCACCAGCGCCAGGTTCACCCCAACCTGCAACAGAATGCGCCGGATCATCGCCGCCAGCATGGCACTCTCGCCCTGCGGCTGGATGTTGCGTAACCACTCGCCATACAACGACAACACGCGTGCGAGGCGGGCGGGCACCACATTGCCCAGTTTCTGCGACAACGGGTCAGCCGCGCGGATCAGATAGGGTGTCAGCAACGTGGTGATTGCCGATACCGCCACCGCCACCGGGTAAAGGAAGTCGCTGGTCACCTGCAGGGTCATGCCCAGCGCGGCAATGATGAAGGAGAACTCGCCGATCTGCGAAAGCCCCATGCCCACACGCAAAGACGTACGCCCGTCATTGCCGGCAATGAACGCCCCCATGCCGCAAGACAGCATTTTGCCCAGCACCACCGCCAGAGTGATGACAACGATAGGCCAGGCATAGTCGATCAGTACCTGAGGGTCGATCATCAGGCCGATGGCGACGAAGAAGATGGCACTGAACAGGTCGCGTACAGGCTCGATCAGACGTTCGATCTTCAGCAACTGGCGTGATTCGGCCATGATTGCGCCAATCAGGAAAGCGCCTAGCACCATGCTGTACTCCAGCTTCACAACCAGCAGGCAGAAGCCGAAACACAGGCCCAGAACAGTGATCAGCAACATTTCGTTGCTTTCGAACTTGGCGACATAGGCCAGTAACCGCGGTACCAGCAAAATACCGATGACCAAGGCGACGATCATGAACAGCGACAGCTTGCCGACAGTGGAGAACACTTCGCCCGAGCTGACCGTGCCGCTGACCGCGATGCCCGACAGCAGGGCAATGATACCGATACCCAGAATGTCCTCGACGATCAGTACGCCGAAGATCAGCTGGGCAAAGCGCTCGTTCTTCATCTTCAAGTCGTTGAGCGCCTTGACGATGATGGTGGTGGAGGAAATGGCCAGGATGGCGCCCAGGAACAGTGAATCCATGGTGTTCCAGCCAAACCAGCGGCCAATCTCGAAACCGATCCAGATCATCAGGACGATTTCCAGGAACGCTGCGATAAACGCCGTGGCACCAACCTTGAACAGCTTGCGCAAGCTGAACTCGAGCCCCAGGCAGAACATCAGGAAGATCACCCCCAGTTCGGCGAGGGTCTTGATGGTGTCTTCGTCATGAATCAGGCCGAACGGCGGAGTGTGCGGGCCAATGATGAAGCCGGCGACAATGTAGCCCAGCACCACCGGCTGCTTGAAACGGTGAAAAAGAATGGTGACCACGCCAGCGACCAGCATGATGACTGCCAGGTCCTGGATGAAGCTGATGGCATGCATGGCGTGATACTCCTTTTCTCGTCTTGTGAATGCCTGGGCAGACCGCTCCTCTGCCGAGGCAAACCTGAGCGAGCAGCAAGTACATACTGTATTGAATCCGGGAACACCCACGTTGCATGGGCGTACTCAGGTTAACATCGCACCCCGCCGCAAAAAGCCAGTGCAATATGCAGAAACAGATCGGCTGGAAAAGCGCTCGTGATGGCATGATCAGCGTGACGACAGCGCGCCAGCCAACGTCCCGTATCAGCAAGGCATATTCAAAGAGGGGAACAGCAGTGTCAGCAGATAACGCCCTCCATTCGCCCGATTCAGCGCAACCTCACCGTGAGCACACTATGGAACCTGGAAACGCCCAGCTGAGCATGACCGTCCTGATGACCCCGGACATGGCCAACTTTTCTGGCAACGTACATGGCGGCACCCTGCTCAAGTACCTCGACGAAGTGGCTTATGCATGTGCCAGCCGTTACGCCGGCAGTTATGTGGTGACCCTGTCGGTCGACCAGGTGATCTTCCGTGAACCCGTGCACGTGGGTGAACTGGTGACCTTCCTGGCGTCGGTCAACTACACCGGCAACACTTCGATGGAAGTTGGCATCAAAGTCGTGACCGAGAACATTCGCGAGCGCTCGGTGCGCCATTCCAACAGCTGCTTCTTCACCATGGTCGCGGTCGACGACAACCGCCGTCCGGTGCCGGTGCCACCACGCCAGCCGCACAGCAGCGAAGAAAAGCGCCGCTTCCTGCAGGGCCAGCAGCGCCGGCAGATCCGCCAGGAACTGGAAAAGCGCTATCAGGACTTGAAAACCGACGCCATTTAAAGCGCCAGTAACTGCGCTTCGAAGCGCACCCGTGGGTGCGCAATGCGGTCCTGGGCCCGAACCAACTGCAATTCGTAGCTGGCGCAGGCCTGGGTTTCCAGCAACACTTCATGCACTGCCGCAGCCGTGAATTCGAATGCCTGCACCCAGCTGTCGCCGAGCAGCACACGCGCCAGGAACAAGCCTGAGGTCAGGTCACCCACCCCCACCGGCTGACGCGGAAACGCCAGCAGTGGGCGGCGCAAGTGCCAGCTGTGCTCGGCGGTCACCAGCAGCATTTCGAACTGTTCTTCGGCCCGCCCGGGGTACGCCAGGTGCTTGACCAGTACAACCTGCGGCCCACGCTGCAGCAGGCTGCGCGCCATGTTCACGCAATCCTCCAGCGACTGGGCGCGGCGCCCACAGAAGCTGTCCAACTCCAGCTGGTTGGGGCACAGGATGTCCGCCGTGGCTGCAGCCTCGTCAAGCAGGAACTCACTGACTTCGGGCGGCACGATGCAGCCCTTTTCCGGGTGCCCCATGACCGGGTCGCACAGGTATAACGCTTTTGGGTTTACCGCCTTGATCCGCTCGACGCCGGCCAGGATCGCTCGCCCTTGTTCGGCACTGCCCAGGTAGCCGGAAAGCACCGCATCGCAGTGGCCCAGCTCGCCGATGTTGGAAATGCCTTCCACCAACGCAGGAATTTGCGCTGGAGCAAGCACTTCACCCGCCCACTGGCCATACTGTGTGTGATTGGAGAACTGCACGGTATTGAGCGGCCAGGCATTGACCCCAATACGCTGCATGGGGAATACCGCGGCGCTGTTGCCGGCGTGGCCGAACACCACGTGGGACTGAATGGCGAGCAGGTGCGGGGTACGTTTCATGCGGGAGGTTTCCAAAGCTGTTTCTAGGATTGTGCGCAGCGCAGTATGAACTCGATTGCTACCTGTACGACAGGCCAGGAACGCAGTTAAGCTGGATCTACCTGTTTGGAGCATATGCAAATGTTGACCCTGGAGAACCTCTTCGTCCTGATGCTGGTAGCCACGGCAGGCGCCTGGTTGTGGCATAACCATGGGTTGCGTGAAAAGGCCCTGGAACGGGTCAAACAGCATTGCGCCAAACTCGACCTGGAGTTGCTTGACGATGCCGTAGCGCTCAAGCGCATCGCCTTTGTCCGGGATGCCAATGGCCGCAAGCGCCTGGCACGCGTCTATGCCTTCGAATTCACCGTCACGGGTGAGCAACGTCACCCCGGCACCGCGACCCAGTTCGGCGCCCACAGTGTGCAGATCGAGCTGGCGCCCTACCCGTTCGAAATCAAGACCCCACCGCGCGCCGACAACGTCATAGAGATGCAGCAATGGCGCCAGGAGCATAACCGCTGGCGCAACTGATCAACTGACGCGACATTCATCCAACCCGGCTTGCAATGCGGGTTGCGGTTGCGGCTGATCGAAAATCAGCTCGATACGCGTGTCCTTCCGCCAGTCGCTGGGCTGCCAAGCGGGCATATCCCCATTCAGCCCATTGAATGACCACCAGCCCTCCATGCTGTGGATAACTCCCTTGGCCCGTCGCCATGGCCAAGCACACAAGAAAGCCTTTAGCCGCTGTGGATAAAACTCTTGGCCAGGGTGCCACCGCCAGCCAATACTCCAACCGCCCTCCCCTTGCTGGGCAAGGCAGATAGGCTGACGGGGGTCTGCCCACAATACTGCGGGGGCTATTCCAAGATTGTCGACAATCTGGTTTTCCAGTAATGAGCTGTCAACAATCTGTGGAGATGCCGTCGGGAGGCCGGACAGAGGCAGTTGCCCTTGCACGGTCCACACGATGCTCTTTTCTTTAAATTTATTAGTTATCAACAACTTATGTTGTTCATCCACAGCCTCTGATTTATTGAAAACCACGTGTTCAGAGGCATTGAAAGCCTGCTGTTGAGCCTCTGGAAGCGGCTCGTTTCGGGCCATGGCCTGGGCATCCACAACCATCAAGAGTGGCTGAATTGTCAGCACTCCAACCCAAGGCGCTTGTTGCAGCTGAGCCAGCAGCTGCAAGGGATGGCCCAGGCCGGAAGGTTCGATAAACAGCCGGTCAGGCCGCGATTTGCGCAGCAGTCGTCCCAGGCCCACCTGGAACGGCATGCCGTTGACGCAGCACAGGCAGCCGCCTGCGACCTCGCCGATGGCGATGCCGTCTTCGTCACGGCTGAGTAAGGCCGCATCCAGGCCGACAAGGCCGAACTCGTTGATCAATACCGCCCAGCGCTCGTTGGCTGGGCGCTGAGCCAGCAAGTGACGGATCAGCGTGGTCTTGCCAGCACCAAGCGGGCCGGCAATTACATGGGTGGGAATGTTCTGCAGCATGGGGTGGCTTCAGGCGGCGGTGATGCCTCACTATGCGCCGTCAGGCCAGCCAGTCAAGGCTGAGCAGCAAACGCCCCCGCTGCGTAGAAGGGGACCGATGCACCAGGCCTGCCCCTTCGTTACCCTGCCATTTTTCGCCTTTAAGTACCGCAACCTCGGCGGCTTGCAGGTGTTGGATGTTATCCACAGGTGACTGAGCTGTGTGTAACTCTCCACGACAGCTATCCCGCTCTTGCAACCACTCACTACCTGGGCCGACGTAAGTGGTGAGCAAGCGCAACGGTACGTTATCCACATGGAAGCGTGGGCACATCGGAGCGTTCAACACGCGCAAGCGCAAACCGACCCGTCGTGCGCCAACCAGACAGGTATAAGCCGCCACCAACCACGTCACATCAGCAACGAAAGCTTCATACCCATGCAAATCCGCCGCTTCACGCAGCAGATCTGGCAATACCGGCTTCTGCTCCTCGTTCACATCAATCACCCGCTGATCAGCCAAGGGCTGGCCAAGGCTGATCACCAGTGCGGCAAAGTCCTCCAGTTGTGCCGGCAAGCGCCGCCGCCAGACGGCCAGGTTCACCCCATCCTGCAGCACTTCGGCCAGCACTTGAGGCGTCTCGCCAAACACCTGAAAGATATCCACAGGTCGGTGAGCCAGGTTCATGCTGCCGCTTCCTCATGCCATGGGCCAAATGGGTCAGGTAAACGCAGCCAGCCCATGTGACCCAAGCCCATTTCTTGATCCGTCAACAGGCATGCATCCAGGGCTGTGGATAATTTTTCGACGTCGATATTCTGCCCAATAAACACCAACTCCTGTCGGCAGTCACCGGTGTCGGCGGTCCAGTGTTTCAAGATCGCATTCGTGTTATCCACATCCTGTGGCCACTGCTCGCGTGGCACGAAGCGCCACCAGCGGCCAGCCAGACCATGGCGCATCATGCCGCCCGCTTGCGACCAGCTGCCAGCTTCCTGATATTTGCTGGCCAACCAGAAAAACCCTTTGGAACGCAGCAGCCTTCCGTTTTCCCAGTCCTTGTGGATAAAGTCGTAAAAGCGCTGTGGATGAAGCGGGCGTCGAGCCTGCCAGGTCATGGCCGCGATACCGTACTCTTCGGTTTCTGGTACATGTTCACCGCGCAGCTCCTGCAACCAGCCTGGTGCCTGGGCCGCTTGATCGAAGTCGAACAGCCCGGTGTTGAGGATCCGTGCCAGCGGCACTTGGCCCATGACCATGGGTACGATCTGCGCCCGGGCATTGAGGCTGCGCAAAATGGCGATGAGTTCTTCGCGCTCATGTTGGCTGATCAGGTCGATCTTGCTCAGCAGCAGTACATCTGCGAACTCGACCTGTTCGATCAGCAAATCACTGATCGACCGCTCGTCTTCTTCGCCCAATGTTTCACCACGGCTGGCCAGGCTCTCTGCTGCTTGATAGTCGCGCAGGAAGTTCAAGCCATCGACCACGGTGACCATGGTGTCCAGTCGCGCCATATCGGACAGACTGCGACCCAGCTCGTCACGGAAAGTGAAGGTCTCAGCCACTGGCAGTGGCTCAGAGATACCGGTGGATTCGATCAACAAATAATCGAAACGTCCCTCTTCGGCCAGCCGTGCAACCTCCTCAAGCAGGTCTTCGCGCAACGTGCAGCAAATGCAGCCGTTGCTCATCTCGACCAGTTTCTCTTCAGCGCGGTTGAGGCTGACATTGCGCTGCACCTCACTGGCATCGATGTTGATTTCACTCATATCGTTGACGATTACCGCCACCCGCAGGTTGTCGCGGTTGCGCAGCACATGGTTGAGCAGCGTGCTCTTGCCGGCGCCCAAAAAGCCGGACAGCACGGTGACGGGAAGACGATTGGACATGGCGAACCCCTTCAGGCAGACGCATTCGAAACGATGCATTGCACAATGTTATAAAGTAACAATACAATTTCGCCAAGTGGTTCTCGACGGACGAGTGCTCACAGGGGATGAAAAATGAATCTGCCACGCGTCATGGCATTGCTGGTGCTCACCATGCCTGCCTCGCTGTTGGCCATGCCGCAAAACGGTGCATTGGCCCTTTGTACGCGAAGCGCGACGCTGCTCGCTTGCCAGGACGGCAACGGCAACTACTACAGCGTGCGCACCGAAGGCAGCACGTTCTACCTTCGCGGCTATGACTTCAGCAGCCGCCGACTATGGGCACAAACCAACAGCCGCTATGGCACGTTGACTTTTTTTACCGGCCTGGCCAGCAATGGTGAGGCCTGGGTGGGTTACAGCCGCCGAGTAGGCTGGACCACCTTGAACCGCGTATCGAGTTCCAGTGGGGAGCGCTTCAAGCTGCATTGCAGCTTGATCGAGGGCTGCCGTTGATGCCTTCTTTTGTTTGAAGGCTTTGCCTCTACTGCCGCCTATTTGCACATCAGCTTCGAGCGCTAGCTGAAAACGCCTGCCTTGATCAGCCGTTCTCAGGCCGAAAAGCTATGCCTTAACCGCGTCGAGGCAAGGATTGAAAACGAAATGTTCCACGTGGAACTATTCGTTTCCCTACCGACTTCTGGAACTGGCCATGCTCGGCTGCTCGAACGGCAACAGAGGCTGCATGCCCACGACGCGGTTGCCACCAGCCAGTGGCAATGGAACTTCAGCTGCGCGGTTTGACTGTCCCGCAGTCATTGCCTAGCCACACCGCACGCGTGTTCATGCTGCCTTGCTGCTGCACACCCGATGCGTTGAACGTGCCACTGACCTGGGTGGTGAATTCCCGATCACTGAGAAATGTAGCCTGGCCACTACCCTGTGCCTTCGGGCAGCTGAACTGGAATTTCCACACGTTACCGGTACGGTCGGTAATCTTCTGAGTGCAGCCCGATTTCGGGTCCTGCAGCGGAATGTCATTCGTTGCCACCTGTTCTGGTGTCAGGCACGAACGCACACCCTTGCCACCTACACTGACCCCTTGTTTGGCCAACACCCCCTCCATCATTGCGCGCTGCTCTGGCGGCAGGTTCTTCAACTGGCCAAGCATGAATTCCATGTCGGGTAGCGGCTTGCCATCGACCTGCATGTTGCTGGTGGTCAGCTCCCACAACCCCGGTTGCAGCATCTGGGCTTGCACCAGCGGACTGCTCATGCCTAGGGCCAACGCCAACAGTGGCAGACGAATCTTCATGGACGAACGCTCCTGGAAAAAAACCGGTCAAACGGGCCGGACTGAGCCTTAGACGCCAAATCCGCCTGCGGGTTGCAGGCGGACCGGGAACGTGTTCTGTTACCTCAAGTGTACTCGGCAAGCAGGATGCATATGGATTACCACAGCCCCTACTTCTTTGGTTACCTACTCGGCCTGATCCATCTGCTGGGTATAGTCGCCGCACTGCATGCGCTGTTCACCGTGCGGACAGCTCAGGGTGCCATTGCGTGGGCGATGCCCTTGCTCTTCATCCCCTACCTCACCTTGATCCCCTACCTGATCTTCGGCGCCCGCTCGTTCTACGCCTACATCAAGGCTCGGCGTCAGGCCAACCAAGAAATGCACGTGGCCATGGCCAACCTCAACTGGCGACCTTGGGTTGAAGAAGCCCTTACCGCCCGCGAGTCCGAAAGCTACGCCGCGTTGCGAGCGATGCCCAAGCTGGGTCGCATGCCTTGCCTGGCAAATAACCAGGTAAAACTGCTGATCAATGGCAAGGCCACCTTCGATGCCATCTTCGCAGCCATCGAAAAAGCACGCGATGTGGTATTGGTGCAGTTCTTCATCATTCATGACGACACCCTCGGCAAGGCACTGCAGCAACTTTTGCTACGCAAAGCCGCCGAAGGCGTGCAGGTGTTCGTGCTGTACGACCGTGTCGGCAGCCACGCCTTGCCGGCCAGCTACAGCCAGATGCTGCGTGACGGCGGCGTGCAGATCCATGCATTCGCCACCCGTCGCGGCTGGTTCAACCGCTTCCAGGTGAACTTCCGCAACCATCGCAAGATTGTGGTGGTGGATGGCTTGCTCGGCTTCATTGGCGGTCACAACGTGGGAGACGAGTATTTGGGTGAACACCCACAGCTTTCACCCTGGCGTGACACCCACGTACAGATCAGCGGGCCGGTACTGGCCTGCCTGCAAGAGTCGTTCGCCGAGGACTGGTATTGGGCCACGCGCCAGCTACCGCCGCTGATCCTGCCCGATACGTACCCGGACAACGGAGTGCTGTGTCAGGCCTTGGCCAGCGGCCCGGCAGACCCACAAGAAACCTGCTCGCTGTTCTTCCTTGAGGCGATTCATTCGGCCACCCGCAGGGTGTGGATCACCAGCCCCTACTTCATCCCTGACGAGGCCGTGTTCGCCGCCTTGCGGCTGGCGGTACTACGAGGAGTCGATGTGCGGGTGCTCATCCCGTCACGGCCGGACCACCGCATCGTCTACGCCGCCTCCAGCCTGTTTGCCTTCGAAGCGGTGCGCGCGGGGGTACGTATGTTCCGTTACCAACCCGGGTTTCTGCATCAGAAGGTGGTGCTGGTGGATGATGACGTCAGCGCGATTGGGAGTGCCAACCTGGACAACCGCTCGTTCCGTCTGAACTTCGAGATTACCCTGCTGACAGTCGATCGCGGCTTCGCCGACCAGGTCGAGCACATGCTCCACGAAGACTTCGAACACGCGCGGGAAATTACTGCAGAAGACACCCAAGACACCCATCGACTACAGCAGTTGGGGATGCGGATTGCGCGGCTGATATCGCCGATTCTTTAAGGTGAGCACGCCCGTTGTGAGAGCGACCTTTACCGCGAAAGGGCCGTAACGCGGCCCCAGCAATATAGGCTGAACAGATGAAATGCAGGGGCCGCATTGCGGCCCTTTCGCAACACAAGGCCACTCCTGCAAAGCCATATCAGCGCTATGACACTTACGATTTCAGCGGTACAGGTCTTCCCGCGTCCAAGGCAGGTCATGATGCCCGTCGGCGTATGGCTTCACGGCCAATATCTGGTGCAGGTTGATCCAGCCCTTCTGAAAGGCGTAGGCACACCCGGCCAAGTACAAACGCCAGATCCGCAGGGTCTTCTCAGGCACCAGCGCTGCCGCCTTGTGCAATTGGTTCTCCAGGTTCTCGCTCCAGTGGTGCAAGGTTTTAGCGTAGTGCAGGCGCAGGCTCTCCACGTCCACCACCTCCAGCCCGGCTTCACAGATACTGGCGCTGATCATCGACAGGTGCGGCAGTTCGCCGTGGGGGAATACATAGCGATCGATGAACTCACCCGCCCCGCGCCCGACCGGTCGGCCATCGACGTGCTTGGCAGTGATGCCGTGGTTCATCACCAGCCCACCTTCCCTCACCGCCCCGAACAGCTTCTGGCAGTACAGCGCCAGGTTGGCATGCCCGACATGCTCGAACATACCCACGCTGACAACCTTGTCGAAGCGACCATCCTGGGGTAGATCGCGGTAATCGAGAATCTGCAGGTCGACCTTGTCGGCAAGCCCTTCCGTTTGCACACGCTTGCGGCCGAGCTTCAATTGCTCCTTGCTCAGGGTAATGCCGAACACCTTGGCGCCATATTCACGGGCAGCGAACCGCGCCAGCCCGCCCCAGCCACAGCCAACATCGAGCAGGTAGTCACCGGCATCCAGACGCAGCTTGCGGCACAGGTGGTCAAACTTGTCCTGCTGCGCTTGGTCGAGCGTATTGTCCGGCTCACGGAAGTAGGCGCAAGAATAGGCCATGTCCTGGTCCAGCCAAAGCTGGTAGAACGCGTTGGACACGTCATAGTGGTAGGAGATGGCTTTGGCGTCGGTGCTCTTGTCATGAGACAAACGTGGCGGCGGCGTTTCATCCTCATCCGCCAGCAGCGCTTCGCTCAGCTCGTCGCACACGCGGATAGCCTCACCGATATCGCCTTCCAGCTCCAGCTTGCCTTCGACGAATGCGGTGCCCAGTTGGTCCATGCTTGGGTGGGTCAACTGGCTGATCAGCTGCGGTTCCTTCACCAGAATGGTGACCTGAGGACTAGGCCCAAGATCAATCTGGTTACCGTCCCACAGCTTCAGCCTCAGCGGCAGATGCAAGCTCTGCAATGCAGGTGGAAGTTGAGCAAGCATGAAACACCCCTCCTGTCCGTAGTTAGCCACGACGCCTAATATTTCGAACGTCGCCGGATCAGAGTAGTTCATCTGTGGGATGTTTCCTCTAAACAAGACCATGGTCTAGAACCAACTGATCTTATCCATACAGCAGATTGTATACAATCTCTGCGTCTCAGCTTAACCTTGTGCCCTCTCGCGCTTCTACATCCTGGAGTTGAACCCATGAAATCCTATGACGTGGTGATCATCGGCGGTGGCCCTGGTGGCTATAACGCAGCCATCCGCGCTGGCCAGTTGGGCCTGAGCGTTGCCTGCGTGGAAGGCCGCTCGACCTTGGGCGGTACCTGCCTGAACGTCGGCTGCATGCCATCCAAGGCACTGCTGCATGCTTCGGAGCTTTACGAAGCTGCCAGCGGTGACGAGTTCGCCCACCTCGGTATCGAAGTAAAGCCCACCCTCAACCTCGCCCAGATGATGAAACAGAAGGATGAGAGCGTGACAGGCCTGACCAAGGGCATCGAATACCTGTTTCGCAAGAACAAGGTCGAGTGGATCAAAGGCTGGGGCCGCCTGGATGGCATCGGCAAGGTCGTGGTCAAGGCCGAAGACGGTAGCGAAACCGCGTTGCAGGCCAAGGACATCGTCATTGCCACCGGCTCTGAGCCCACCCCTCTGCCAGGTGTGACCGTCGACAACCAGCGCATTATCGACTCGACCGGCGCGCTGTCGCTGCCGCAAGTGCCCAAGCACCTGGTCGTCATCGGTGCTGGCGTGATCGGTCTTGAGCTGGGTTCGGTCTGGCGCCGCCTGGGTAGCCAGGTCACTGTCATCGAATACCTGGACCGCATCTGCCCCGGCACTGACACGGAAACGGCCAAGGCCCTGCAGAAGGCGCTCGCCAAGCAAGGCATGGTGTTCAAGCTGGGCAGTAAAGTGACTCAGGCTACCGCAGGTGCCGATGGCGTCAGCCTGACGCTGGAGCCTGCCGCCGGGGGTACCGCAGAATCGCTGCAAGCCGATTACGTGCTGGTGGCTATCGGCCGCCGCCCTTATACCAAAGGGCTGAACCTGGAAAGCGTGGGCCTGGAAGCCGACAAGCGCGGCATGCTCGGCAACGAGCACCACCGTACCTCAGTGCCGGGTGTCTGGGTGATTGGCGACGTCACTTCGGGCCCGATGCTGGCGCACAAGGCCGAAGACGAAGCGGTGGCCTGTATCGAACGCATCGCCGGCAAGCCCCACGAGGTCAACTACAACCTCATCCCTGGGGTGATCTATACCCGCCCGGAGATGGCCACTGTGGGCAAGACTGAAGAGCAGCTCAAGGCCGAAGGGCGTGCCTACAAGGTTGGCAAGTTCCCCTTCACCGCCAACAGCCGTGCCAAGATCAACCACGAGACCGAAGGCTTCGCCAAGGTCATCGCCGATGCCGAAACCGATGAAGTACTGGGTGTGCACCTGGTGGGCCCAAGCGTCAGCGAGATGATTGGTGAGTTCTGCGTGGCTATGGAGTTCTCGGCCTCGGCAGAAGATATCGCCCTCACCTGCCACCCTCACCCGACGCGCTCCGAGGCCCTGCGCCAGGCGGCGATGAATGTGGATGGCATGGCCATGCAAATCTGACGAGCCCCATTCGCTGCGTCAGGCCATGCCCTTGCCTTCGGCATTCGCTTTGCGGGCATACAGGGATAGAGCCGCCTTCAATTCCGGCCGGCTCTATCTTCAGGTATCAAGTCACAGCCAAGCCTTGATCTGCGCGCTCACTGCATCGGTGGAGATACCGTAGCGGTCATGCAGCGTCGGCAGAGCGCCGGCATCAGGCGATCTGGCGGAATATCGGCGTTACCCCGTTGCGCAGCAGCAGGCCCGCCACCGCTTCGCCCAGGCCGCCGATGATCGAATGGTTTTCGGCGGTGACACTGCCATCTCGCCAAGCATTCGCATTACCAGCACCACCAGAGCGCCAGCAAGCGCATAGGCAATGATTGCTGCCGGACCTGCCGCAGCGATCGCTTGTTCGGACCCTACGAACAAATCCGCGCCGATCACACCGGCAGTCGACAACATGGTCACATGTCGAGGCTTGAATCCCTGAGCCAACTGATCGCTGGCTTTCCCAGACGTCGTCATAGTCATTATGGTCCCTGCTTTTGCTCTTGTTATGGGTAGGGTGCAGTGCCAGGGGCACTTCACCGCTTAACCATAGAGAGCGAAAACAGGGCTCAATTGACTGGTTCGGACATCAAATGGAGTGAGGCGGACATATCCCTGGGCTCCGACGTTTCATGACAACCTTACCAATGACACATCAACGCCGGATTTATTCCTTATAAAGCAAACAACCATAGCCGTTACACCAATGCCGAACAGATACAGTGCTTGTGGACCGGCATGCTCCATCATCGCCCCTGCAACCAGCGGGCCGATGGTCGCGCCGATACCAAAGGTCATCAGCAGCACTCCGGCCAGCGATACACGCAGTTCCGGCTCTAGGTTGTCATTGGCATGGGCAACGCCCAGCGGATACAAACAGAACTGCAAGAAGCCGATGGCAGCCCCGGCCAACATGATCCACAGCTGCCCTGATGCCAGCCCGAAGGCCAGCGGCAAATAGGCTATGCACAGCAATGCAGCGGTAGCACGGATCAAGGTGATGCGGGAAATATGATCCGACAGTTTACCCAGCGGTAGTTGTGCTAGAAGCCCAGCGGCAATGCTGACAGCCATGAACTGCCCGACCTGCGCCGGACTAAAGCCCAGTTGCGCAGCAAAGATCGGCGTCAGCCCATACAGGCAACCGTTCAGCAATCCCGAGGCAAGAATCGTGAACAACGATTGAGGAAGTCTACGCAGGTACAGCAAGGGTTTGATCCGGGCCTGGTTGATGGTGCTCGGCTGGGTACCGTTGTGCAGAGCCACGGGGATCAAACCAATGGCAAAAGCCATGGCCACGCCCGTCAACGCCAAGGTGTGCAGCCCATCTCCCAGACTGAGCATCAATTGCCCTAGCATCATGCCGACATAGCTGGCCACCATGTACAGCGACATGGCGCCGCCTCGCCGGCTGACCGGTGCGCAGTCGTTGAGCCAGCTCTCGATGACCATCAATTGGCCCATCATTGCAGCACCAACGACAAATCGCAGGGCAAGCCACAGCAGTAAACCATCACTGAGCTGGTGCGAGAGCACCGCAGTGACAATCACCCCGGCGCTCACCACAAAGGCCCGAGCATGGCCGACCAGGCCAATCAGCCAATAACCGGAGCGGGCTCCCAACACCATGCCCAGCGCGTTGGCGGCCATAAGCGCACCACCCCATACCTGCGCCACACCGGAAGCATTCAGGCGCAGGGCCAGGTAGGTCATCAGCAGGCTGGAACCCAGCTGCATCAACAAGGCAGCGACATAAATCGTGCCGAACCGTTTGGATAATGCGAACAATTGGATTCCCCAGACCAGGGTGGTCGGTAGTCAGGCAAGGCCGTGGCGCTGTTTCCAATCACCCGGGTACACCACATAACCGAACAGCGCGTGGCCTGCGTACACCAGCTCCGTGCCTTCGGGAATCCACAGCACCTGACCTGGCGACACGCGGTACACCTCGCCGTTGGCCTGGAGTTCAAAACAGCCCTCAATGACAAAAATCACTTCGTCATAGAGCACCGTCCAGGCCACTTCAGCACCTTCCCAGCGGGCAAAGCCGATACCCAGGTTGGGCGACACCTCATTACTGACAGCACGCGCTACCGAGGCGCCGCCAGGCGGCCCGCCCCGGTGGACAAAGTCCAGGTTCCGGTGGTCGACCAGACGCACCGGGCCTTTTCCGCTGAGTGTGCGGGTCATACTTCGCTCCTACTGTTGAACGCGGCCCAGCGGATCCGGGCCCGCACCCCCATACCCAAGAACGGCTCAGGCGGGTTACGGGAGGGCAGGCCAGTCACTGCGCGGATGTCACTCAATTGCTGGGAGTCCGCCCCCACCGCCATGTCTGCCAGGAGCGTTCCGGAAATGGTGCCCCAGGCCGCGCCCACGCCGTTGTCGCAGGCGGTGGCGTAAACACCCTGATCGAGTTGGCCGAAATAGTTGGTAAAGTTGCGTGAGATCGCATAGACCCCACCCCAGGTATGGGTAAACGGCACTTGGGCCAGTTGCGGATAGCGCGCCTCGAAGGCCTTGCGATGGTCATCGCGAATCTTGTTGCGGGTAGCATCGGTGACGCTGCGACCGTAGCGAGGGACATGCTTGTAGGTATTGCGGATGATCAGGCGCCGGTCCTGGGTCATTCGTACGGTGGTACCGGCGTGGTCGGCAGGGGTGAGGCCCCAGTCGGCCTGGGCACCAACCGTCGCCATCTCGACGTCGCTCAGTGGTCGCGTCCAACTGGCGAAGGTCATCACCGGCAGGAGTCGGTTGCGCAAGTAGCCGAACTCCTGGGTGAAGATGCTCGTGCCCAGCAATACCTGCGGGCTCCGGATCAGCCCGTTGTCGCCCCGCACCAGCCACGTGCCGCAGGGGTCTTTCTGGAGTGTGCGGATTGGCGACTCTTCAAGCACTTCGACGTTGCCGGGAAGCGAATTACCCAGGCCACGTACCAGGGCAGCAGGCTGCATCAGGTAGCAACCGGGGGTGTAGATGGCGCGGCTGTAGTAGCGGCTACCGAGTACACCGGCTAGTTCGTCACGCCCGACCACGCGATAGGGCTCACCCAGGTCGGCCATCAGTTTTTCAAAGTGATCCAGATAACCCTGGCCACGTTCTCCCACCGCGCCCTGGTATTTTCCCGCATGGGACCACTGGCATTCGATGCCGTGACGGCCGATCAATGTTTGCAGTTGATCGATGGCTGAGCGGTTTAGGCCCAAGAGCCGTTGTTTATGCTGAGGATCGGGATGTTCGAGGGCGAATTTGTGCGGCAGGTCGATGACGAAACCCGAGTTGCGCCCGGAGGCGCCGTAGGCGATTCGCTGGGCATCTACCAAAACAATGCGCGACTGCGGCAGGTGCTCGGCCAGGCGCCGTGCGGCGGCAAGCCCAGCAAAGCCAGCACCGATCACCACATAATCGGCGTTATGTTCGCCACTTAGGCGCTTGCTCGGCGCCTGTTCAGGCAGCGCGGCATACCAGCCGCAATTGCGGTCATCGTGAGGCAGATTGACGATACTGTTCATGGTTCAGCCTCAGGCCACATTTTGTTGGGTGTCCTGGCAGTTTTGCAGCCAGGTATTTCGTTGCATTTGTGCCTGACGGCCGAGCAGCACGAACCCGCGCAGGGCACCTGCGTGGTCATGAAACGCAGCGCTCAATCCATCGCTGGTCGCATCGCAGCGCCATTGGCCCTCGCAACCACCGGGAGGTGTCAGCAGGCACAGAGGGGCGACCGGGGTTTTCACCGTCACGGGCGCCAATGGGTAGTGGGCGGCGGTCGGTTGGCCCAGCAAGGTCTTGGCGAGGGCACGAATGCCTTCGTTGATCGGCGCGAGGTAAGGCAGCAACTGGCCGTTGATCTCGACGCAATCGCCCAAGGCATAGATGCCCGGTTGTGAGGTCTGTAGTTGTGCGTCGACCTTGATCCCGCGGCCACAGTCCAGGCCGGCTTCCAGCGCCAGCTCAAGGTTGGGGCGCAAGCCCACTGCACTGAGCACCAGGTCTGCACCGACGACCTGACCGTCGGCAAGGGTCAGTCGGTAGCCTTCGCCGTCCGGCTCGATGCACTGCAAGGTGGTACGCAGGCTCCATTGCACCCCCAACCCCGATAGCGCTTGCTGCAAGTGCTGGCCTGCCGCCTCGGGCAGCAGGCGTTCCATGGGCCAGGCACCCAGGCCGATTACCCGAACCTGATAGCCATTGCTCGCAAGGTCGTTGGCAAACTCGCAGCCGATCAAACCGTCGCCCAGAATGGCCACTCTGCGCACGCCATCAAGGCGTTGGCGGAACGCCTGGTAATCCTGCAGGTTGTTGACACTGAGCAGTGCCTCGGCGCGGCCCTCGATAGGCAACCGCACGGGAGAAGCACCACTGGCTAGCACCAGTTGGCCGTAGTCCATTTCGCCGAGGCTGGTGTACAAGCGCTGCGCCTGGGCATCGATGCGTTCGACTTTGCAGCCGGTATAGATACGAATGCCAAGCCTCTGTTCGATCGCCAGCGGCGTTTCGGTGGCCAGGGCTGCGGCGGTGCGCCCCTGAGCCAGGGCGATGGATAGCGCGGGCTTGGAATAAAGATGGCCCGATTCCTGGGTCAGTACGCGAATCTCCAACTGCGGGGCGGCCTTGCGCAGGGCCTGTGCCAGGCCGTAGCCGGCATGGCCGCTACCGATGATGACCACCGGTTGGGCGGGACGAGCGGCAACCAGTGGTTGCGCCTGGATAACCGGCGCGGTAGCCACTGCTGCGATCGGGGTGCTGAGTTCGATCATTTCAAAGTCGGCTTTGCCGACCTTGCACTCAGGGCATAGCCAGTCTTCGGGCACGTCCTCCCAGCGGGTACCGGGGGCAATGCCGTCGTCGGGCCAACCTTTGGCTTCGTCGTAGATCAGACCACAGATGATGCAGAGCCAGGTTTTCATCATGCTGCCTCCTCACTCGCCCTTGATACGCACGGCCAGGTTCTTGGTCCTGACGTAGCTGTAGAGCGCCTCCTGGCCTTTTTCCCGTCCGAAGCCCGAGAGCCCGACGCCGCCGAACGGCGTTTCGATGCCACCGGCATACCATTCGTTGACGAACACCTGGCCGGTGCACAGTCGCCGGGCACAGCGCAGGGCGCGATTGAGGTCCTGGGTGAATACGCCGGCCACCAGACCGAACACGGTGCCGTTGGCAATGGCGAGGGCCTCCTCTTCGCTGTCGAAGGGAATTACTGCCAGCACAGGGCCGAAGACTTCAGTCTGGGCGATCTCCATCTGCGCAGTCACATCGCGCAATACGGTTGGCGCCATGTAATGCCCGCTCAGGCCGCTGATGGCCTCGCCGCCGGTTGCGACCACCGCGCCTTGCTGCTGGGCACGTCGGCACAAGGCCTCGATGCCTTCGAGCTGAGCAGCAGAAATCACGGGGGTGTGGTCAGGGTTGTCCTGGCCCAGGCCCACGGTCAGCCCCTCGGCCATCGCTACCACGTCAGCTACAACCTCGTCGTAGATAGAGCGATGTACCAGCAAGCGCGACATGGCAGAGCACACCTGGCCGGCATTGAAGAAGATGCCGCTTTTAACGCTACTGATCAGTTGCTCACGATCGGCATCCGGGAACACTAGGGCCGCCGACTTCCCGCCCAGCTCCATGACGCTGGGAATCGCGTGTTCGGCGGCACTGCGCAGAATGCTCTGGCCGGTGCCGACGGAACCTGTGAAGACGATCTGGTCGACATCGCGATGGCCGGCCAGGTAGGCACCCACTTCACGACCACGGCCGCAGATCAGATTGACGGCCCCCTGTGGCAGGCCGGCACGCTCGATGGCCTGCATCAGCACGCACAGGCCCAGTGGCGACAGTTCCGGCGACTTGATCACTACCGCGTTGCCGGCCGCCAAGGCAGGGGCCAGGGAGCGGGCGCAGATGGATACCGGGAAATTCCACGGCACGATCTGCAGCGACACGCCCAAGGGGTCGTAGACGGTGAAATCTATGTAGCCGTCGCCCAGCGGAATCGACTTCCCTTCAATCTTGTCGGCCATGCCGGCGTAGTATTCGAAGTAGCGCGCGGCCTCGATGAATTCGTCACGGGCATCACGCAGGCTCTTGCCGTTTTCCTGGCAAAGCACCCACGCCCCTTCGTCGGTGATCGCACGAATCTGCGCGGCAACCTCAAGCAACCAGGTCACCCGCTGCGCAGGACGCACACGGTTCAGAGCGTTGCTGTCAGCACAGCGCCGAGCCGCCTGCAGGGCGCATTCGGCGTCGGCCACACTGGCTTGGGCGATGGTCGCCACAAGGTCCGTGGTGCCAGGGTTGTGGATGCTCAGGTGCTGCTCACTGTCGGTCCACTGGCCGTCGATGAAGTTCAGCCAGTGCGGAGCTATCGGATGCATGATGATCACCTCAGGCGCGTTGAGCACAGTCAAGCAACTGGCGGGCAGCCCACTTGTGGAAGTAGTGAGTCGGCAGATCCATTTCCGGCGAGAACGCACCGCCGCTGTAACCAGGCGAGGAGCGGCCCTTCTGCATGCCTTCGACCGAGGCGATGTCTTCGGCGAACACTACGCGCCAGGATTCCATTACCGCTTTGCGCGAGGCGTCGTAACGGCTGTCGAGCGCTTCGTCACCCACGTAGAACAGGCGCAGGTGCTCGATGGTTTTACCCGGCGCCACAGGCTCGAGCATCATGGCGAACGCATGGTCGGCCTGGATGCCCAGCAGCACATTGGGGAAGAACGCCACGTACTCAGCAGTGCGCAGGCGGTCCTGTGGCCAGGATGGGAAGATCGGCAAATGGGTACCGGCAACGGCCGAGAGGTTGTAGGCGTGGCTGCCTTGGCCAGCGAATTCCTCGAACATGATGTTGTAGTGGTCTTCCAGGCGCGAGTAGCTGTTCAGGCTCGGGTGCACCCACGGCAGGTGGTAGGCCTCACAGTAGTTCTCGACTGCTAGCTTCCAGTTGCAGTTGACCTCGATGCTCATAGCACCACCGTTCGCTTCACGACGCAGCAGACTCATGCCGTCATTGCCCAGGAACTGAGTCCAGCGTTCGGTCAACGGCTGCAGTTGCTCTTCAAGCGCCGGTGCCTCGCCAGACAGGTTGATGAACACCATGTCCATCCAGATCGTGGTGCGCAGCGCCTTCAGGCCGTGTTTCTCGCATGCGAAACGTTCGTCTTTGTGCTGGTTGATCCCGCCAATGTGCGGAGTGCCTTTGAGACCTCCGTTCAGGTCGTAGGTCCAGGAGTGGTAGGGGCAGCGGATCACACCCTGCACTTCACCCGCCTGTTGAACCAGTTTCACGCCGCGGTGGCTGCAGACGTTGTGAAACACCTGCACCAGGCCTTCACGGTTGCGCATCATCAGCAGCGGCAGGCCCATGAAATCGACCGGCTTGACGTAGCTGTTGGTCGGCAAGTCGCTGGCAAAACCTATACACGCCCAGTTACGCCCCAGCACTTCGTCGCGCTCGAGTTCGAAATAGCGCTGGTCGGTGTAGAACTCGTTGGTCAGGCCATGAGCTTCATGGATAGGCGCCAGAACGGTTTCCAAGACGTGGACGGGAATAAGGCGGGAGTCAGTCGATACGGTCATTTTTTGTTTTCTCTTGTTAGATGCACGGCAGGCAATGCCTTGATGCCTGGTGCCAGTTTCAGCAAGAGAAGAAGGGCGCGACAAACGATTTATTTCAACGCTATTTATCAGTTTTTATCATTAATGATTTATTCGTCGATGACGGTAGTGGTAGATAATCGTTGATGAACTGCCAGGCTCTGGAATTTTCAGATTAATGACTTTTGGTAATCAATTAATGACTAGAAATGGTTTGTCGAAGAGCGGGTAATTCTCCCATTTTGATAGGGCCCGAGAGAGCGTACCGCGCCTTGGGCCTGCGGGAAGACCGCCGCCAGGGATCCGGCACCTGCCTGTGGCAGCGGCTCTACCCAAACCGTGACATCAAACCCTTGAACAAAAACAATAGGGGATAACCAATGCGTGCCGAATCTGGCCTGCTCAAAGGCCTCAATCCCACCGTGACGATCTGGTCGTTACTGGCCGTAGTAGCCTTTGTGCTGTTTTGCGCCCTGTTTGCCGAACATGCAGCAGCGGTTTTTCAACGTGCATCCGACTTCATCCTGCAGAATTTCAAATGGTTCTACCTGATTTCCGTCACGGGTGTGCTGGGGCTACTGATCTATCTGATGTGCAGCAAGTTTGGGTCTATGAAGCTTGGGCGAGACGACGACAAACCCGAGTTCAGCTTCGGCTCCTGGATCGCCATGTTGTTCAGTGGCGGCATGGGCATCGGACTGATCTTCTGGTCGGTTGCCGAACCCATGTGGCATTACGCTGGCAACCCGTTCGCCACAGGCCTCACCGACGAAGCCGCCACCACAGCTATGCGAATTACCCTATTCCACTGGGGCCTGCATCCCTGGGCTATTTTCACCATCGTTGGCCTGGGCCTTGCTTACTTTGCCTATCGCAAGGGCTTGCCGCTGAGCATGCGCTCGATCCTTTACCCGCTGATTGGTGAGCGCATCTATGGGCCCATCGGACATGTGGTGGACATCCTTGCCGTGGTGATTACCGCGTTCGGTGTATCCCAGTCGCTGGGCCTGGGCGTGGTGCAAATGAACACCGGGCTGAGCCAGGTGTTTGACCTGCCCATCAGCCTGGGGGTGCAGATCACCCTGATCGTGCTCATTACCCTGGTTACTACCGTATCGGTGATGGCCGGCGTGTCGCGTGGCATGAAGCGCCTTTCGGAATGGAATATGCTGTTGTCGGTGGTGCTGGTGGTGTTGATCCTGCTGCTGGGGCCAACCCGCTACATCATCAACCTGATGTTGGAGAGCACCGGCGACTACGCCAGCCATGTAGTGGGTCTGAGCTTTTGGAGCGATACCCAGAAGGACAGCGGCTGGCAGAACTGGTGGACGGCGTTCTACTGGCCGTGGTGGATGACCTGGGGCCCGTTTGTCGGTCTGTTCATTGCGCGAATTTCCAAAGGCCGCAGCATCCGTGAACTGATCGCCGGCGCGCTGTTGGTACCCACCCTGGTGACGATCATCTGGATGTCGGTGTTCGGTGGTACCGCGCTCAAGGCTGAGCAGCTCGATCGTCAGCAGCACGCAGAACTGGTTGCCAGTGGTGAGCTGCAGGGCGACAAGGCCAAGTTCGAAGGTGGCACGGTATTGCTGGCGACCAAGCAGGAAACCACCGCTGCCATGTTCACCCTGCTGCACAAGATCGACGCCGGTACGTTGGGCAAGGTGCTGAGCGTGCTGGTCTGTATCCTGCTGGCGACGTACTTCATCACCTCGGCCGACTCCGGCACCCAGGTGCTGTGTACGTTGAACTCCATGGGCAGCGCCAACCCGCCGCAGAGTATCCGCCTGCTCTGGTGCATCCTGGAAGGTGCTATAGCCATGGCTCTGCTGATGGCGGGGGGGCTCAAGGCGATCCAGATGGCGAGCATTGCGGCGGGATTGCCGATTGCGGGGTTCATCCTGCTGATTAGTTACACCCTGATGCGCAGCTTGCGCCAGGAGATGGCTGACGGCCTGCTTGATACGCCGCCGGGTGGGCGCCTGCCTATACCAGGGATTCACCCGCAAGGCATCACGCCGGTGGCTGGGCCCTTGGCCTGCGAGGGGCTTGATATGGGGCTGACAGCGAAGAAAGCCAGCTAACCTAAAGCCACCCTGGAAGACACAAGACCGACAGCCATCAGCTGTCGGTCTTGTGTTTTGGCCAGGCTATTTCTGCACCGAAGGCAGGGCCATCAACCAGTCCCGGAACAGCCGCACGCTTTCACGAGGACCACGCTCGGTGGACGACTCCAGCAGGCAGAACTTGGCGTCGGTCTGGAGTACCACATCGTTGGGCTTGACCAGCGCACCGGTGCTCAACGCATCGTCCACCAGGTTGCCCCAGGCCAGGGCCACGCCCTGGCCACTGATCGCCGACTGGATCAGCATACCGTAGCTGTTGATATTGACGCGATGCTTGGGGGTCATGGGCTCGTATCCCAGGCGCTTGAACCATTCGGGCCAACCTACCCAGTCGCGCTGGGAGTCTTCAAGCCAGAGCCAGGTACACGACGACAACCCTTCGATGCTGCTCAGTTGCGGATGCCTGGCCAGATAGGTCGGGCTGCACACCAGGAAGATTTCTTCCGAGAACAGCGGCGTGACAGCCATGTCCTTGGGCGGTGGGTTGCAGTAGTAAAGCGCCAGGTCGCTGTCGAGCCTGGCGTAATCCTTCACATGATCGTGGGCGATGATCCGCAGGTCGATGTTTTCATGGGCACTCTGGAATTCCGACACCTTGGGCAGTAACCACAGCGACGCCATGGCGGTACTGGTGGCAACGGTGACTTGTTGGTTGCCTTGCCACTGGCGTATATCGCCGGTGGCGCGTGCCAGGTGAAGCATGCATTCACGCACCGTTTCGTAATACTGCGCGCCGGTGGGGGTCAGGGACATGCTGCGGGTGGTACGGGTGAATAGTGCCTTGCCCAGGTAGTCCTCAAGAAGGCGAACCTGACGGCTAATTGCACCCTGGGTAACATTCAATTCCTTGGCGGCAAGGGTAAAGCTCAAGTGGCGTGCCGCAGACTCAAACGCATGAAGACTGTTGAGCGGCGGAAGAGGCTGGATTTTCACAGGCAGGGGTTCCACTCATTTTTATTATCATCCGCTCACTGGAGTGGCGGTTTCCTCTCTAACGCATTCAGGGCAGAACGAAGCAACCGGTTCACTATACTGCACATTTGCAGAAAGATATTCGTTCCCTGAATAGGCAATATCCCAATCACTTTTAATGCCATTGAATCACCCCTGGTTTCGAAGACACCTTCAAACTCCCATTAGACGGTCAATTCCGAACCTCGCCCCTTCAGTAGGGTGTCCCACTGAAGTTTTCTCTTCAGGCTTGGACCTTATCCGCCGATGCAGCGTGTTTGCGCAGCGCTTCGTCACGCAGTTCACGGCGCAAAATCTTTCCGACGTTGGTGGTCGGTAAGGTTTCACGGAACTCCACCGCCTTAGGTACCTTGTAGCCGGTGACGTTAGCGCGCATGTGCTCCATAACCTGCTCTGTACTCAGCTCACTGCCCGGTTTAACCACCACCAGCAGCTTGATCGCTTCACCGGATTTCTCGTCCGGAATACCGATAGCGGCACACTGCAATACGCCTGGTAAGGTGGCCAGCACGTCCTCCAGTTCGTTAGGGTAAACATTGAAGCCAGACACCAGAATCATGTCCTTCTTACGATCGACGATGCGCATGAAGCCGTCGGCCTGAATTACCGCGATATCACCAGTCTTCAACCACCCATCCTTGTCGAGGATTTCGTCGGTGGCTTCCTGACGTTGCCAATAGCCCTTCATCACCTGTGGTCCCTTAACACACAGCTCGCCGCGCGCCCCAAGTGGCAGGTCTTTGCCGGCTTCGTCGATTACTTTGCACTGAGTCGAAGGCACCGGGATGCCTATAGTGCCAATCTGGATGTTACTAAACGGATTTACCGAAGCGAGTGAACTGGTTTCGGTCATGCCAAAGCCTTCGCAAATCGAACAACCGGTGACCTGCGTCCAACGCTCGGCCGTGGCGACTTGCAATGCCATACCGCCCGAGAACGTGGCTTTTAAGTTGGAGAAATCCAACTGACGAAACGCCTCGTTGTTGCACAGGGCGACAAACAAAGTGTTGAGGCCGACAAAACCAGTGAACGGGTGCTTGGCCAGATCTTTGGTCATCGCTGGCAAATCACGCGGATTAGTAATCAACACGTTATGCCCACCCATCAGCATCATTGCCATGCAGTGAAAGGTGAACGCATAGATGTGGTACAGCGGCAATGGCGCAATCAGCACTTCGACGCCCTCACGCATTTCCGAACCCATCAACGCCTTGGCCTGCAGCATGTTGGCGATCAGGTTGCGGTGAGTCAGCATCGCTCCCTTAGCTACGCCCGTGGTGCCGCCGGTGTATTGCAATATGGCAATATCAGCGCTGCTCGGATTGACCGCTTTAGCCGTTTTTCCCCGCCCTTGTACCATCGCTGTAGTGAACGGAATGGCGTGCGGCAGCTTATAGGCCGGCACCATCCTCTTCACATGTTTGACCATGGTGTTTACCAGCACACGCTTGAATGGCGAAAGCAGGTCACCGATTTCGGTGACGATAACGGTTTCGATGCCGGTTTTAGGTAGCACTTGTTCGGCCAAGTAGGCCATGTTGGCAAGGCAAACCAAGGCCTTGGCACCGGAGTCGTTAAATTGATGTTCCATTTCCCGAGCGGTGTATAACGGATTGGTGTTCACCACCACCAGGCCAGCACGCAAGGCACCAAAGACCACCACCGGATACTGCAGCACATTGGGCATTTGCACGGCGATACGATCACCAGGTTGCAAGTCGGTGTACTGCTGCAAATAGACAGCAAAGGTGTCCGACAACTCGTACAGCTCCGCATAGGTGATGGTTCTACCCAAGTTGCTGAAAGCTGGTTTGTCGGCAAAACGTTGGCAGGACTCTTTCAGTACCGCCTGGATATTCGGATACTGGTCAGGGTTTATTTCAGCAGCAACCCCAACGGGATACTTGTCCTTCCAAAAATTATCGGTCATGAAAACCCACTCCTAAACAACGGTTTATGTTCACAGCAACAGTGCAGTTGATCGTTGTGTTCTGTGCGGTTATGTCCTTGGATTCAGGCCTGGCAGTACCTCGCTGCCTCGCACTGACACTTGGTAAGCGCGAGGCATACCGCTCAGCGATTGCTTTTGTTGAAGACCAGCAGTGACAGCAGCGCAGGCATCAGCAGCAACGCGCCGACCATGTTCCAGAGAAACAGCAGCACTAGCAGCAGGCCCATGTCGGCCTGGAACTTCAGTGCCGAGAACACCCAGGTGGCCACCCCCAGTGCCAGGGTGAGGCCGGTAAAAGCCACCGAGGTGCCGGTGGTTTTCAGCGCCTCAAAGAACGCCGCACGCAACCTCAGGCCCTGGTGAAGGAAGCCCTCCATGCGGCTGTACAGATAGATGCCATAGTCCACGCCGATGCCGACGCCGAGAGCGATCACCGGCAACGTCGCGATCTTCACGCCCAGCCCCATCTTTGCCATCACTGCCTCGCACAGCACCGTGGACAGGTACAGCGGAGCCATCAGGGCGAAAGTCACTTTCAGCGACCTGAATTCCCACCAGACCACCAGCGAGATGATCACGAACACCAGGAACAGCATCAGTGGCTCGGAGAATTTGATGACAATGTTGGTGGCCGCCTCAATCCCGGCATTACCAGCGGCCTGGAGGATTTCAAAGTCGCCGGTGCTGTACTGCTTGCTGAACGCTTCGACCGCGTTGACTACCCGGGTCAGTGTTTCGGCCTTGTGATCAGCCAGGTACAGGCTGATTGGGGCAACGCTGCAGTTGGGGTCGACGAACTCGGCGGCGACGCCGGAGCGGGCGTTGTTCATCACGAACTGGTCGCGGGAGAACTCGGCCCATTTCGGATTGCCTTCGTTACGCGCGAGTATGTTGAAGCGCATAGTGCGGTACAGCGACTGCACCGACTCGACACCTTCGACTTCCTGTAGAGTCTGCTCCAACTGGGTCGCGAGGTCGGCGGCGGCGAAACGCGCACACTGCTCCTGTGGGGTTTTGAATATCACCACATAGACATCGGTGCTGGTGCTGTAGTGGTCCAGCAGGTAGGCGTTGTCCTGGTTGTAGCGGGACTCTGGGCGGAACTCCGGCGCCCCCTTGTCTAAATCGCCGATCTTCAGGTCCTGCCTGGCGTGGTAGCCATAGCCGAGCAGGAGCAGGCTGCCGAGCACCAGCGCTATAGCGAAACGCGGCTCGACCACCCGCGCCACACGACGGAACACCGGCCAGGAGGAGTTGGCGCGTTTTTCCTGCTGGCGCAGGCCGCGCGGACTGATACCGACGTAGGACATCAGCACTGGCAACAGGAACATCTTCGTGAACAGAGCAACGAACACGCCGATGCTAGCGGTGATGGCCAGTTGCTTGATCACGCCGATGTCAATCACCAGCAGCGTGATGAAGCCCACGGCATCGGCGATCAACGCCGTCGAACCGGGGATGAACAGCGCGCGGAAGGTACGTTGCGAGGCCTCCAGCGGCGTAGCGCCCTGCCCCATCTCGCTCATCATCAAGTTGATGTTCTGCACCGCGTGACTAATGCCGATAGCGAAAATCAGGAACGGCACCAGGATCGAGTACGGGTCCAGGCCAAAATTACCCAGACTGAGCAAGCCGAGCAGCCAGACCACTGTCAGCAGACAGGTCAGTACCGTCACCATGGTGCTGCGCCAGCAATGGCAATAGAAGTACAGCAGCAGCGTGATCAGGCCAACAGTGACGGCGAAGAACAGCGCGATGTCGCTGGCGGAGTCAAGCAGTTCGCCGATGATCTGGGCAAAGCCGATGACGCGGATGTTCACACCCTGATCGGCAAAGTGCTCGCGCACCTGCTGTTCCATGGCCTTGGCGAAAGCGCCGTAGTCAAGCGGCTTGCCGCTGTCCGGATCGTTTTCCAGCAGGGGCACGCGGATCACCGCCGACTTGAAATCGTTGGCGACGTAGCTGCCGATCATGTTGGCGCGCTGGATGTTCTGCCGCACCTGGGCCAGCGACTCGGGCCCGCCGTCGTAGGTGTCGGGGATCACCCGACCGGCGCGCAGCCCCTCGGTGGTAACCTCCGCCCACATGGCGTTCGGGGTCCAAAGCGACTTCAAGTTACCGCGGTCGACGCCCGGCAGATAGAAGATCTTGTCGTTGACCTTACGCAGGGTTTCCAAGAACTGTTGATTGAGGATCTCGCCTTCGGCGTTTTCAACCACCACCCGCAGCACGTTGCTCTGCGGACGCAGCACCTCTTCGAACTTCAGGTAGTTAGCGATGAACGGGTGGCCAGTAGGAATCATCCGCGAGAAGCTAGCATCCGGGCGTACTGACAAGGCGCAATAGGCCAGCAGCAGCGATACCAACAGAAAAAACCCAAGCACCGCGGGACGATTGCGGAACAGGACGCGCTCGCTGATAGCGACCAGGCGGTTCAGAGTAGTCAGGTTGTCCGGCAAGGATTGCGGCATGGTCATTGCTTTTGCTCCTTCAACTCGGCCAACGACAAGGCCAGCAGGCCTCCGTTACCACTTAGAACCAATTGTCCAGGTGCAGCTTCGGCTACGCTCAGCCAGGCATTCTTCCTGCCCGGCAACTGCCAGAGTTCAAAACTCCGGCCGTCCTCGCTGTGCAGGAGCACACCACCATGACCACCGAGCAGCAGGCTGCCGTCGACCAGTTGTGCAGCGCCATACAGACCGGCTCGGGCCGGTGCGCTCAGGGGTTGCCAGCTGGCACCTTGATCGTCACTGCTCAGCAGCGTGCCGCCGAAGCCGAGCACTAGCAGGCGACCTCCGTTCAGTTGCAACAACTTGTACAGCGAAGCATTGCTGCCGGAGTCAAGCGTCTCCCAATGCTGGCCGCCGTCGCTGGATCGGTGCAGCTGCCCTCCCTCGCCTGCTACCAGCAAACCGCCGTCAGCCAGCCCGAGTAAGCCGTTTAGATGCAAGCGCTCGGGGTTTTCCGGGCCGGCGAGGAACTGCCAGTGCTGACCGCCATCAACGGTGTGCAAAAACATTCCATAGGCGCCCACCGCCCAGCCTTCTTTGGCATTCTTGAACCAGACATCCAGCAGAGGCCGCGACGGACCATACTCACTGCCGGCCTGAATGTCTTCGAGGGCGAATTGGGCGCTCTCCAGAGCTGTGCTCAGCGCCTCGTCATCCGCCGCCGCGGCACTGGCCGTCTCAAGCCGGGTCACCTCAGACTCAGCCCAAGCCTTCGCCAAATCATTGATGGCACGACCATCGAGCTGCTTCTGCCAGCTCCTTCCGCCATCCACGCTATGCAAAATCACGCCGTCATGACCGACAGCCCAGCCCTGCTGCGCATCGACAAAATGCACCGCGGTCAACAGCACCTCGACTGGCACACGGGCCTGGCTGAGGCTGCCGTTGGCGGCGCGCACTAGCACCCGCCCATCCTGGCCGACTAGCACCACTTGCCCGTCCACTACCTGAGAGTCGGTGAACAACGACTGGGCCGCCAGTGGCGAAAGCCGCGCCGGCCGCTCCAGGCGGTCGGACAGTGCTGCCGGACCGTGCGCATATGCGAAACTGGCGCTCAGGCCGAGCGCCAACACCAGGCAGGTGAGCGTCTTCATAACGGGAAGCCCTCAAAACTAAACCTACGAATTAAAAAGGGCCGAGGGCTCACGCCGCCCGACCCAAGTACCACTTGGAGTAGTGCTGGCTTAGCGACCGCTGCGGCGCAGCGCGGCAGGGCTGAAGTCCTTGATGCTGGCCTTGACGCCAAACTCGGTGAGCTTCTCCTCGTTCTCCAGGCCGTAGGCGAGGTAGCGGCGGGCCTGCAGGTCGTAGATGACGTCGCTGATCTGAATGCTCGACAGCACATCGTAGCGCTGCAGGCTATGAGCCTCCTGCATACGCCATAGCTCACCGCGACCGTCGTAGAGGTCGACCGCGAGGATGCCCCAACTGTCCTCGTCGATGTAGAACACACGCTTGGCGTAGATGTGCCGCTCGCCCGGTTTCAGGGTAGCTTCGACCACCCAGACACGGTGCGGCTCGTAGCGCATCAGGTCCTGGTTCAGGTGGTTGGCCTGGATGATCTGCTTATACTTCAGCGTGCGGTCCGCCAGCTTGTAAGTGTTGTAGGGCACCAGCATTTCTTTTTTGCCGACCAGCTTCCAGTCGTACTTGTCTGGGGCGCCGTTGTACAGGTCAGCCGAATCATTGGTACGCAGACCGTCAGAGGTGCTGACCGGGGTGTCATAGGACACTTCAGGAGCCCGCAACACGCGGCGCTGGCCAGGATTGTAGGTCCAGGCCAGACGGGATTCCTTGGTCTGGTCGATGGGCTCGTGGATCAGGGTCTGGGCGCCCGCCACGCTTTCCGGTGAGGTCACGTTGTTCCAGAGGTAGAACAAACGGTTTGGTTCAGGATTACCCAAGGCAGTTGCCATGACGACCTTGCGCACACGCCGCACCGGGGTGAAGCTGCCGTCGGATTGCACCACCATCTCGGTGGGATAGTCGATAAAACCACCCACGCGATAACGCACCAGATGATTCCACATTACCTCCAGACCAGTCTTGGGAATCGGAAAAGGCACCGAGGTCTTATCGTAACGGGACATACCATTGCCACTTACCGCCAGTTCGACGATGCCGGCCTCCTTGGCGATCTGCACGTACTCGGTCTGGGGCAGCGCCGCGGTGCGATGACTCGGGTAGACCGCCATCTTGTAGTCGGGGTACTTCTCCAGCATGGCCTTATGGCCGACGCTCAGCTGATCGGCGTACTGCCCCATGTTGGCCTTGCTCACGGTGTACAGCGGCTGTTCGTTGGCGAATGGGTCGAGATAACCCTTGCTAGCGTCGAAGCCAGCAGGCGGTGTGGTCAGACCGCCGTCCCAAGCCGGGATGGTGCCGCTGGCATTGCCGGCTTTCTCGGCCCCGACCGGGGTCAGGTCCTGGCCCAGGCGCGCCACTTCGGCGGCGTCTAGCTTGGCCAGCGCGGAGCCGCTGGCGAGGCTGATGAGTGCGCCGAGAATGACGCTGGACAATAGGTGCTGATTCATCTGCATACCTCTTTACTTAGAAGCCTGCGCGCAGGCTGAGGGCGATAAAGTCTTTATCGGTTGGGGCCCAGAAGGAGTTGCCGGAGCCGGCCCAGGACAGTTCGGCGGAGTAGTTCTGCAGGTAGTCAGCCTTGACGCCGAACGAGCCCAGCAGGCGATCCTCGAAGAAGTTGCCGTCATAGGAGGTGCCATTCACGTCCTGACCGAAGGCTACGAAGGGCGAAACGTTGATCCCGGCGAACAGACCCGGATAGTTCAACTGGGCGCGTAAGCGATAGCCCCAGGAGAAATCGGTAACGAAGCCTTCGTTGCTGCAGACTTCCTTCTGGTAGCGCGCATTGACCCCTACCGTGCAGCCTGCCGAGCCGAGGCCCTGATTGGCGGCGAAGTTGGTGCCAAAGGAATCGGTGCGGCCATAACGACGATCATCGAGGCTTGGCAGATTGTGTATGTACTTGGCAGCCACCTCGCCCATCAAACTGAGGTTGTCCGCACCTAGTACCTGCGATACCGTTTTGATAAAGCCCAGCGATAGTTGCGAGATTTCCAGACGGTCGTAGCCATTGAAGCGTGAGCCGGACGTGGCATTGATGGCGTCCTGGCCGAGAGTCAGGTTCTCGCCGATCAACCCTGCAGTGGCGACTGGGTTACCGGCGAAGGCCGGAATAATGTCACCGGAATGCAGGGCTGCCGGCTGGTTCGGCCGATAGCTGTATTCGCCGAACACCGAGGTGCCAAGCAGTGTGGTGGAGAAGCTCAGGCCGAAGATGCGGATATCCTCGGGGAAGGCTGCGTAATACTCGACGTTAGTGGCCTGCTGACCGGCAATCCAGCCAGCACCGCCTGCCGCGCGCTGGGCGGTCATCACGCTGGGGGTGGGGGCGCGGGAGTGAATATTCATCGCATAGGCGCCGAACTCTGCACCCAGGCTGTCAGCATAGTAGCGGGCGGCCAGGCCGAATTGGCCACTGTTGCGCGCCTCGTCGTCCTCGGCTCGGTGAATGATGAAGTCTTGGGCATAACCAACCTGGTCGTTCGGATTCTGCGCGAGGGACCCGCGCGATATGCCGTAGCAACCCTCGGGAAAATAGTCGTTGAGTGCGAAGTAGGTCCCACAGCCTTCCAGCACCGACTGACGCCATTGCAACTGATAGAAGGCCTCTACGCTGAGGGCGTCGGTCAGGCCAAAGTTGGCATACAGCAGCGGTACCGGCAGCAGGGCTTCCTTCAACTGCGCGCCGGGGCGGCGCAGGGCGGCCACGTCCACCGGGTTAACGGCGTTCAGGCCGTTCTGGAAGAACAGCCCCTCTCCCCAGTTGATCACCTGATTGCCGGCGCGCAGATGCAGCGGGTGATCGGCAAGATCGAAGTCGCCAAACACATAGGCGTCCAGCAGCTCGGCGCCCTGAAACTTGGCCATTTCGTCGAAGTGACTGTCGTCCAGTTTGCTGTCCGGCTCATAGCTATTGGGCGAGTGGCCGTGTTCGACCTTGGAGTTTTCCAAGGTGTAGTCATACCAGGCCTTGGCGCGCACAAAGGCACCGAAGTTGCGCCAGTTGAGTTCAACTTCGCCGAGCAGGGTGGTCGGCGAAGACACCAAATCATCTTTTTTGTAGTTGAGGCGGCTGTCGTCGGCGTTACGTGCACCAGTGGGGTTGAATTGGCCTGCTGAGCCATACCCGTTGTGGTCGGCATTGCCCTGGAAGATCAAATTCCGATTAGGATTTTCCGCGCTCCAAATAGCCCCGGTGGTGACGCTGCCGTTGGCGCGGCCACTAATCTCGCCCCACTCAAATTCGCCGGCATTAGCTTGCAACGAAATGGCGCAGGCCAAGGGGGTCAAGGTCAGGGCGGCTTTGCCCAGCCAGCTACGACTATGCATGGAGAAGTTGGCGAGTGAAGTCATGCGACTCCCTCCTTATTGTTGTTATTGGATGGGGTGCTACTTGTATCGTCGCAAGTCGGTAAGACCGGGCGAGGACTGCGGTTCGGTTTTCTAGGGCTAACTAACTCAACTCAAGCCACCGAAAACCGGCCAGACAATCGCAGTTGTGAGTGAAGGATCGGCCTCAGAAACGCTCGCGCAGCCAACTGATAATTGTGTCGGCGACCTGTTGCGGTTGTTCGGGCAACAGCGCATGGCCGGCGTAGGCAAGCTTCTGAACTTTCACCCGTTCGGGGTAGGCCTTGAGCAGCTTGTCGGCATTTGCCGGCGGGGCCACGCGATCTTCCAGAGGCTGGATTACCAGCATGGGTGCCACACCGCCCGCCCACCAACTCTGGAGCGGGGTGGCCTTCGTAGCGGCTTCCTGATAAATCGCCACCTCGGGGTACCAGCCGTCACGCCAAGCCGCCGGTTCATTGCCTTCAGCAAAGAAGGCCAAGCGGACAGCCTCAAGATGTTCCGCCTCAGGCAGATCCGTCCTGAAGCTGTCGCGCAGGGCTTTGACTATTTCTTTGGGGATGTTGGTCGAACCACCGGCCGCTAGCAGGATCACGCCCTTGGTTTGTTGCGGATACTCGCTGGCGAACGTACGTGCCACTCGGTTACCAAAAGCATGGCCTACCACGATAACAGGGCTGTTGGTCACGGCCTTGCTGACCGCGTACACATCCGCTGCGAGGTCTTGCAGCGTCAGTCCCACAGTGAGTCCGCTGCTTTGGCCAATGCCGCGCGGTTGCGGCAGGATTACCTGATAACCGGCATCAACCAGACGCATCTTCAGATCATCGAAGTCCTGCGCGCCACGGCCCAGCGAGGGAATGAGCACCACGGGCAGGCCCTCGCCGAGCACCTCAACATGAATGCTGCGCTGGTCTTCTTTCACCATCAACTCACGTGCCTCACTCAAACCCGGCGTCTGCAGCAGCATGAGGCCGCAGAAAATATGGGCGGCGAGAACCATGGGAGTAATTGAGCGCATTGCTTGCATCGAGAACGGAGACTGGCGCATGAGTAATTCTCACTGGCTAGGCCGACTGCACGGGCTAAGGCTGCGCCTGATCTTTTGGCTCAGGGTACCGAGAACCCGTGATATGGCGTTTGTATTTGTTGTGTGCGCCGGAGTCTAGGCTTGTGAAATAAATATAAATAGTTTAAAAAAATTATTTATCGATGCATTTTAGGAATCACCATGCTCACCCTCAAACAGCTCAAACACCTGATGGCCATTCATCAACATGGAAGCATCCACCGCGCTGCCGAGGCCTTGTACATCACCCAGCCGGCACTGACTCGCAGCCTCGGAAATCTAGAGGAGGCCTTTGGAGTACGGCTGTTTGACAGGAGCAAGAGCGGTATGCAGGCCACCGATTTTTATCTAAAAATCAGGGACCGCTGTGCCCACTTGTTGCTGGAGGTAGAAGAGCTCGAACGCGAAGCGGGGCTTTACCGCAACCTAGAATCGGGGAAGCTGTCGATTGGTATGGGGCGGGCCTCCCGGGAGCTGATCTTGTGCACGGTCTTACCCAAGTTCGTAAAGCAGCACCCCCATATACAGGTGCAAATCCGCGAGGGGGTTTCGGAAGAACTTGCCTACGGCCTGACAAACTGCAGCTACGATCTGGTGATTGCCGGCGTGGGCAGCTATCGACACTTTGAAGGGCTGATATGGCAAGAGCTCCAGCGCTTGAGAATTTCGCTCGTCGTAAGGAGCGGCCACCCGCTGACACAACAGCAAGGCATTCCTCTGACGGAACTGATGAATTTCCCCCTGGTTTCAGCCACTGAGCTTTCGCCAAGCCATCCCGTGTACAAGCGACACCCCGCGCTAGCCGAACTGAACATCAGCGTGCTGTGCAGCGACTTCCACGTGCTCAAACAGATAACGCTAGAGACAGATGCCGTGATGGTTGCACCGGAACGACAGTTCCAAGCAGAGCTGGACGAAGGCAGTCTGGTGATACTGGATATCGCCGGGCTGGAACTCATGATCGAGCTATGCGCCATCGAGCTGGCTGGCCGTTCTCGCTCTCCAGCCGCACAACGCTTCATAGAGCTGTGTCAGGAGCTACTGCCTACGCTGGCCTGAACACAAGCCTATTGTGTGCTTTCAATAACCGATACTTAAAATGCATCAATCAATGAATATAATGAACTGTTAGTTATCTATCTGCCCGCCTACTCTAGCCTTGGCAGTCGAGCGTCCATTACGTACGCACAACTTATTTCTCAGGCGCCGGAGTACCTCAATGTTCACAACAAAAAAAATAGACCCATTAACTCAAACGGCTGTCAGCCTCAGTCGCACAGCAAAACAAGGGGGGCTGAGCCTAGGTTTGGTTCTCTCTCTCGCCGGGGGCACAGTACTGCCTGCCGCCGCTGCCGACAGCGTCTGTGGGCCCAAGAATATAGAGGCAGTTGCAAGCTACTTCTCCACGGCCACCGCATCGGCACCGCAGAATTATCGGAACGCTTATCAGCACTTCCCGTCTCGCGAAATCCCCGCTGCGGCCAAGCCTTTCGCGCTAACCGCAGGCCAGCCTCTGGGCAAGGTCGACTACAGCTATGAAGGCAAGGAACGCAGTCTCGACGACTTTCTGAAAAGCACGCGCAGCAACGCTTTTCTGGTTCTGCACGATGGGCAGATTCTGCAAGAGCAGTACTTCAACGGCGCTTCGCAGCAGAGCCATTTCTTGATCAACTCGATGACCAAGTCCCTAGTTGGCTTGCTGGTCGGTGTCGCCGTGGAGCAAGGAAAGATCGCTAGCCTGGACGACCCAATAACCCGCTATTTACCGGAACTGGCACACAGTGCTTATGCCACAGCCACGGTCCGCCAGGTGCTGGACATGACCACCGCAATGCAATTCGCAGGACAGAACCCCGAAGCCGCGGGCCGTGGAAGAGACATTGAAGCCGCCGCAGGTAAGAGCTTCGGCTGCAATCAGTCAATCCGGCAGCATCCTACTACTGCACTGTACAGCGAGCGCAGCCATCACGGTGAGCGATTCACCTATATCAATACCAATACTCAGGTTCTGGGGATGCTTGTCGAGCGTGTTACCGGCACCTCCCTATCGCAGTTCATGGAGAACAATATTTGGTCGCGAATAGGCACAGAGAGCAGTGCCTACTGGCTCCTCGATCAGACCGATAAGAGCAAGGCGATAGAGCATGCCTGGGTGGGTTTGAATGCACGCCTGCGCGACCTTGGCCGCATGGGGATGCTATTGGCTCATGGCGGAGAGTGGCAAGGCCAACAGCTGATCAGCAAGGCCTGGATAAATGAAAGCATGCACCCTTCCGAACCTTTCCTGCAGCAATTGCCAGAGCGCCCTCTGTTTGGTTACAGCCACCAGTGGTGGGTTCCGGTTGGCGGAGATGGAGAGTTCATGGGAATAGGCTTTGGCGGACAATACCTTTATGTCAATCAGCCCAAGCAGTTGGTGGTGGTTCAGCTGAGTACCAATCCTGCGTACGACCCCAAGAAAACTTCGGAAGAAACTCTAGCAGCGTTCCGCGCCATCGCCACTAAACTCTAAAGGGATTAACACCATGAGTTCAAATACTCTCAAAGGAATACGAAAACTGTCGGCGGCTCTCATGTTGCTATCCGGTGTAACCCATTTGTCACAACTAGTGGTTTATGGTTTCGCGCTAAACGTAATTGGTGCTGCAACGTTCGGGGCGATCTATCTTATTGTAGGCATATACCTCCTAAAACCTGGCACACTAGGCCTGTGGCTGGGTTCTTATCTGCCTTTGGCGGGAGGTATCATGGGTGCATGCCGCTACCTGCTTGTGCATAACAACCCATTTAGCTTGTTCCATATCGGAATTGACCTAATTGTCGTCCCTAGCTGTTTGTATCTGCTGGCGCTTGAATACCGTCGACTGCAACAAGTGGCGGTTAAGTCATACACATGACTTGCGTTTTAATATAGATGAGCAGGCCCCGGAGTGGGCCTACTCTCTCTGCGAGGCGCCTTGAACTGATTAATGTGAGAAGCCACTGAACGGAAAGCGAACCGAGGAATCCTCGGCCGCTTCCGACAGTTTTAATTCTCTAAATCCAGTTGATCAACACCTGACTACCCGTTACTCGACAGTCACCGACTTGGCCAGATTACGCGGCTGGTCAACGTCGGTCCCCTTTAGCACGGCCACGTAATAAGACAGCAACTGCAGCGGGATGGTGTACAGGATTGGCGCCAGGGCATCGGCAATGTGCGGCACCTTGATCACGTGGGTGCCTTCGCCATTGGTCATGCCAGCGTGCTCGTCGGCGAACACTACCAACTCGCCACCACGGGCACGCACTTCCTGCAGGTTGGACTTCAGCTTCTCCAGCAGTTCGTTGTTGGGTGCAACGGTAACCACCGGCATGTCGTTGTCCACCAACGCCAGCGGGCCGTGCTTCAACTCGCCTGCAGGGTACGCTTCGGCGTGGATGTAGGAGATTTCCTTAAGCTTGAGAGCACCTTCCATCGCCACCGGGTACTGCGCGCCGCGGCCAAGGAACAGGGTATGGTGCTTGTCGGCGAACAGCTCGGCAATTTTCTCGACGGTGGCATCCATGGCCAGGGCTTCGCCCAGGCGGGTAGGCAGTCGACGCAGCTCTTCAACCAGCTCAGCTTCGACACCGGCTTCCAGCGTACCGCGCACCTGACCAAGGGCCAGGGTCAGCAGCATCAGCGAAACCAGCTGGGTGGTGAATGCTTTGGTCGAAGCCACGCCGATTTCAGGGCCGGCCAAGGTCAGCAGGGTCAAGTCCGACTCGCGTACCAGCGAGCTGATACCCACGTTGCAGATCGCCAGGCTGCCGAGGAAACCCAACTCCTTGGCGTTGCGCAGTGCGGCCAAGGTATCGGCGGTTTCGCCGGACTGCGAGATGGAGACGAACAGCGTGTCCGCCTGCACCACCACCTTGCGGTAGCGGAACTCGCTGGCCACTTCTACCTGGCATGGGATGCCGGCCAGGCTTTCCAGCCAGTAACGCGCAACCATACCGGCGTGGTAGCTGGTGCCACAGGCAACGATCTGCACGTTGCGCACCTTGGCAAACAGGTCGGCAGCTTGCGGGCCAAAGGCCTGGACCAGCACGTTGTCCTTGCCCAGGCGGCCTTCAAGCGTGCGCTGAACAACGCTTGGCTGCTCGTGAATTTCCTTGAGCATGAAGTGGCGGTAAGCGCCCTTGTCGGCAGCCTCGGCACCTTCGTGGTACTGCACGGTTTCGCGCTGGACCTTGTTGCCCTGCTGGTCCCAGATAGAGACCTGATCACGGCGGATTTCAGCGATGTCGCCTTCTTCCAGGTACATGAAGCGGTCAGTAACCTGACGCAGCGCCAGCTGGTCGGACGCCAGGAAGTTCTCGCCAAGGCCCAGACCGATAACCAGCGGGCTACCACTGCGTGCGGCCACCAGGCGGTCCGGCTGCTTGGCACTGATCAGCGCGAGGCCGTATGCGCCGTGCAGGCGCTTCACCGCCGCCTTAAGGGCGTCGGTCAGGTCTGGAATGCTCTTCAGGGTGTGGTGGATCAGGTGGACGATGACTTCGGTATCGGTCTGCGAAGTGAAGACATAGCCCAGGCCCTTCAGCTCTTCGCGCAGCTCCTCGTGGTTCTCGATGATGCCGTTGTGCACCACGGCCACGTCATTGCCCGAGAAGTGCGGGTGGGCGTTGCCTTCAGTCGGCGCACCGTGGGTAGCCCAGCGAGTGTGGGCAATACCCAGCTGGCCTGCCAATGGGTCATCAGCAACAGCAACCTCCAGCTCGCTGACCTTGCCGATGCGGCGGCGGCGCTGCAGTTCACCGTTCTGGGTGAGTACAGCCAAACCGGCGCTGTCGTAACCGCGGTATTCAAGACGCTTAAGGCCTTCGATCAGGATGGCTGTGATATTACGCTCGGCGACAGCACCAACGATTCCACACATGTTTTATTGCTCCTGGCTGATCGCGGCGCAGATCAGGTTGATGCCGCGGGCTTGAATTTGTTCGCGCGCTGCTGCTGGCAGGCGTTCATCTGTAATAAGGGTGTGCACACTGCCCCAGGGCAGCTCGAGGTTAGGGATCTTGCGCCCTACCTTGTCCGACTCGACCATCACGATCACTTCACGGGCGACTTCGGCCATGACCCGACTCAGCCCAAGCAACTCGTTGAAGGTAGTGGTACCCCGGCCGAGGTCGATGCCGTCGGCACCGATGAATAATTGGTCGAAATCGTAGGAGCGCAGTACCTGCTCCGCGACCTGGCCCTGGAACGATTCGGAATGCGGGTCCCAGGTGCCACCGGTCATCAGCAGCACCGGCTCGTGTTCGAGGTCGCAGATTGCACGGGCCACATTGAGCGAATTGGTCATCACCACCAGGCCTGGCTGGCGCCCCAGTTCGGGGATCATTGCCGCCGTAGTGCTGCCGCTGTCGATGATAATGCGCGCATGTTCGCGGATACGCCCCACGGCAGCACGCGCAATGGCCTTTTTATAGGAAGAGACGGGTTGTGCCGGTTCACCCAGCAACTCTTGCGGCACCGGCACCGCACCACCGTAGCGGCGTAATAACAAGCCGTTGGTTTCCAAGGCGGCGAGGTCTTTGCGAATGGTCACTTCCGAGGTGGCGAAACGCTTGGCCAACGCGTCCACACTTACCTCACCCTGCTCGCTGAGCAGAGCCAGAATATTGTGTCGCCGTTGTGGTGTGTTTCGTTTCGACATGTGCGTTTAAGTTTCGATTCGAAAGTTAGTGGTTGCAATCAAAACCTAAGACGCGCGATTCGTCAAGCTGTCGCTGACCTGTGGATTGTTTGCTTCTGCTTTGACGCGGTCCTTTTGGCGCGGCAGCGCCAATAAAAAAGCCGACTTATTCACATAAGTCGGCTTTCGATCGAAACGGCTGTGAATAACTCAGCTCTTCTTGATCTTCTCCGGGCGCTTCCAGCCCGAAATGTTGCGCTGGCGCGCACGGGCTACAGCCAGGTCACCCGCTTCTACGGCCTGGGTGATGGTCGAGCCGGCTGCGGTGGTCGCGCCGGCCTTGATTTCCACAGGCGCCACCAGCGAGTTGTTCGAACCGATGAACACGTCTTCACCCATCACGGTCTTGAACTTGTTGGCGCCATCGTAGTTGCAGGTGATGGTGCCGGCGCCGATATTGGTGCGCGCACCGATTTCGGCATCCCCCAGGTAGGTCAGGTGACCAGCCTTGGCCCCTTCACCCAGGTGGGCGTTTTTCAGTTCGACGAAGTTACCCACATGGGCCTTGGCGTCCAGTACGCTGCCCGGACGCAGGCGGGCGAACGGGCCAGCATCGCTGCCTTCGCCCATCACAGCGCCTTCGAGGTGGCTGTTGGCCTTGACCACCGCGCCTTTGCGCAGGGTCGTGTTCTTGATCACGCAGTTAGGGCCGATCTGCACATCGTCTTCGATGACCACCTTGCCTTCGAGAATCACGTTGATGTCGATCAGCACATCACGACCAACGCTGACTTCACCCCGAACATCGAAGCGTGCCGGGTCACGCAGGGTAACCCCCTGAGCCATCAGACGGCGGCCTTCACGCAACTGGTAGTGACGCTCCAGCTCGGAGAGCTGGCGGCGGTCGTTGGCGCCCTGCACTTCCATAGCGTCGTGTGGCTGTTCAGTTGCCACCACCAAGCCATCGGCCACTGCCATGGCAATTACGTCGGTCAGGTAATACTCGCCCTGGGCGTTGTTGTTCGACAGCCGGCCCATCCAGTCAGCCAGACGCGCGGCTGGCAGCGCCAGAATGCCGGTGTTGCCTTCCTTGATCGCTTTTTGCGCGTCGTTGGCGTCCTTGTGCTCAACGATGGCAGTTACCCTGCCCTGCTCGTCACGCACGATCCGGCCATAACCGGTCGGATCGTCGAGGGTGACTGTCAGCAGTCCCAGCTGCTGATCGTTGGCCTTCGCCAACAGACGCTGCAGGGTCTCCACTTCGATCAACGGCACGTCGCCGTACAACACCAGCACGGTATCAGCGGTCAGCGCTGGCAGTGCCTGGGCAACAGCATGACCGGTACCCAGCTGTTTATCCTGCATGACGAAATTCAGGTCGTCAGCGGCCAAGCGCTCGCGAACCAGCTCGGCACCATGGCCAATGACCACATGAATACCTTGCGGCTGAAGTTGGCGCGCGCTGTGGATAACATGGCCGAGCATGGAATTGCCAGCTACCGGGTGCAACACTTTGGGCAGCGCCGAGCGCATGCGGGTGCCTTGGCCGGCGGCGAGAATAACGATATCGAGTGACATTACTGGCTACCAATCCTGGGCGGTCAGTGAAAGACCGGGGGGAGAAAACAGAAAAAGAAAAAGGGTAGCCGAGGCTACCCTTTTACTCAATCGCAACAGCAGTTATCAGCCGGGGCCGATTACTTGCCTTTGCGCATTTGCTGGACGGTACGCAGCTGGGCTGCGGCCTCGGCCAGACGTGCGGCGGCGGCACTGTAGTCGAAGTCCGCGCCTTTCAGATTCAGGGCGTTCTCGGCAGCCTTGAGGGCCTCCTGAGCCTGAGCTTCATCCAGGTCTGTAGCACGTTGCACGGTATCGGCAAGCACCTTGACCATGTTCGGCTGAACCTCGAGGAAACCACCAGAGATGTAGAACACCTCTTGTGCGCCACCCTGCTTGGTCAGCGTGATCGGACCAGGCTTGAGATTGGTGATCAGCGGCGCATGGCCTGGAGCGATACCAAGATCACCCAGGTTACCGTGCGCAACCACCATCTCGACCAGGCCGGAGAAGATCTCTCCTTCCGCGCTGACGATATCGCAATGGACTGTCATAGCCATCTGCTTGCCTCAACCTGATAGCGCCCCTTGCGGGGCGCAGGAATTACAGTTTCTTGGCTTTCTCGATCGCTTCGTCGATGCTGCCGACCATGTAGAACGCTTGTTCTGGCAGGTGGTCGTAGTCACCTTTGAGGATGCCGCTGAAGCCAGCGATGGTGTCTTTCAGGGAAACGTACTTACCTGGCGAACCGGTGAAGACTTCTGCCACGAAGAACGGCTGCGACAGGAAGCGCTGGATCTTACGAGCGCGGGCTACCAGTTGCTTGTCGGCTTCGGACAGTTCGTCCATACCCAGGATCGCAATGATGTCCTTCAGCTCTTTGTAGCGCTGCAGAACATACTGAACGCCACGAGCGGTCTCGTAGTGCTCGTTGCCGATCACGTTCGGGTCCAGCTGGCGCGAAGTCGAGTCCAGTGGGTCGACCGCTGGGTAGATACCCAGGGAGGCGATATCACGGGACAGAACGACGGTGGCGTCCAAGTGGGCGAAGGTGGTCGCTGGCGACGGGTCGGTCAAGTCGTCCGCAGGTACATATACGGCCTGTACGGAGGTGATCGAACCTTCCTTGGTGGAGGTGATGCGCTCTTGCAGAACGCCCATCTCTTCAGCCAGGGTCGGCTGGTAACCTACTGCCGAAGGCATACGGCCCAGCAGTGCGGATACTTCAGTACCGGCCAGGGTGTAACGATAGATGTTGTCGACGAACAGCAGAACGTCGTTACCTTCGTCACGGAACTTCTCGGCCATGGTCAGGCCGGTCAGCGCTACACGCAGACGGTTTCCTGGTGGCTCGTTCATCTGACCGTAGACCAGCGCTACTTTGTCGAGAACGTTGGAGTCCTTCATCTCGTGGTAGAAGTCGTTACCCTCACGAGTACGCTCACCCACACCAGCGAACACGGAGTAACCGCTGTGTTCCATGGCGATGTTACGGATCAGTTCCATCATGTTTACGGTCTTGCCGACACCGGCACCACCGAACAGACCAACCTTACCACCCTTGGCGAACGGGCAAACCAGGTCGATAACCTTGATGCCGGTTTCCAGCAGGTCGTTGCCGCCTGCCTGGTCAGCGAACGAAGGCGCTGGCTGGTGGATACCGCGACGCTCTTCTTCGCCGATCGGGCCGGCTTCGTCGATCGGGTTGCCCAGTACGTCCATGATACGGCCCAGGGTGGCCTTACCAACTGGAACGGAAATGGCAGCGCCGGTGTCGACGACATCCAGACCGCGCTTCAGGCCTTCGGTCGAGCCCATCGCAATGGTACGAACCACGCCGTCGCCCAGCTGCTGCTGAACTTCCAGGGTGGTTTCCGCGCCTTGTACTTTAAGCGCGTTGTATACACTCGGCACGACGTCACGTGGGAATTCCACGTCGATGACGGCGCCGATGATTTGAACGATACGTCCGCTACTCATAGCTGGATCCTCTGAATATGTGAACCGTTAAACCGCGGCAGCGCCGCCGACGATTTCCGAGATCTCCTGGGTGATCGCAGCCTGACGCGCCTTGTTGTAGATCAACTGAAGCTCTTTGATCAAATCACCGGCGTTGTCTGTGGCGTTCTTCATGGCGATCATCCGGGCCGCTTGTTCAGCAGCGTTGTTCTCGACCACCGCCTGGTATACCTGCGACTCCACGTAGCGCACCATCAAGCCGTCCAGCAGCTCTTTTGCGTCGGGTTCGTACAGGTAGTCCCAGTGATGCTTGAGATCCTGATCCGGGGTTGCCACCAACGGTACCAATTGCTCGACCGTCGGCTTCTGGGTCATGGTATTGATGAACTTGTTCGAAACCACCGAGAGGCGATCGATACGGCCGTCCAGGTAGGCGTCCAGCATCACTTTGACGGAGCCGATCAGATCGTTGATCGATGGCTCTTCGCCCAAGTGGCTGATCGCTGCTACGACGTTGCCGCCAAAGATGCGGAAGAAAGTCGCACCCTTGCTGCCGATCACGCACAGGTCGATTTCCACGCCCTGTTCGCGGTTTGCGCTCATGTCCTTGACCAGGGCCTTGAACAGGTTGGTGTTCAAGCCACCGCACAGACCACGGTCACTGCTCACCACGATATAACCAGCGCGCTTTACAGGGCGCTCGATCATGAACGGGTGGCGGTATTCCGGGTTGGCGTTGGCCAGATGACCGATCACCTGGCGGATACGTTCCGCGTAAGGACGGCTAGCAGCCATGCGCATTTGTGCCTTGCGCATCTTGCTGACCGCCACTTTCTCCATGGCGCTGGTAATTTTTTGCGTGCTTTTGATGCTCGCAATCTTACTGCGAATCTCTTTTGCGCCTGCCATGTATCACCTATCAGGTTAGCAAGCGGGGGCCTGAGCCCCCGCTGCGGCTTACCAGGTCTGGGTGGCCTTGAACTTCTCGATACCGGCTTTCAGGCCTGCGTCGATTTCGTCGTTGAAGTCACCCTTCACGTTGATCTTCGCCATCAGTTCAGCGTGATCACGGTTGAAGAAGGCGATCAGAGCTTGCTCGAAGCTGCCGATCTTGGAGACTTCTACGTCGATCAGGAAGCCACGCTCAGCGGCGTACAGCGACAGAGCCATGTCCGCGATGGACATCGGCGCGTACTGCTTCTGCTTCATCAGCTCGGTAACGCGCTGACCATGCTCCAGCTGCTTGCGGGTCGCTTCGTCCAGATCGGACGCGAACTGGGCGAATGCAGCCAATTCACGGTACTGAGCCAGAGCGGTACGAATACCACCGGACAGCTTCTTGATGATCTTGGTCTGAGCGGCACCACCTACGCGGGATACCGAAACACCGGCGTTCACTGCAGGGCGGATGCCCGAGTTGAACATGGCCGATTCCAGGAAGATCTGACCGTCAGTGATGGAAATCACGTTGGTCGGAACGAACGCAGAAACGTCGCCAGCCTGGGTTTCGATGATCGGCAGAGCGGTCAGGGAACCGGTTTTGCCAGTGACAGCACCGTTGGTGAACTTCTCGACGTACTCTTCCGAAACGCGCGATGCACGCTCCAGCAGACGGGAGTGGAGATAGAACACGTCGCCTGGGTATGCTTCGCGTCCTGGTGGACGACGCAGCAGCAGGGAGATCTGACGGTAGGCAACGGCCTGCTTGGACAGGTCATCGTAAACGATCAGTGCGTCTTCACCGCGGTCGCGGAAGAACTCGCCCATGGTGCAACCGGCGTATGGCGCCAGGAATTGCAGTGCGGCGGATTCCGAAGCACTGGCAACAACCACGATGGTGTTGGCCAGGGCGCCGTTTTCTTCCAGCTTGCGAACGATGTTGGCAACGGTGGAACGCTTCTGGCCGACAGCAACATAAACGCAGAAAATACCGGAGTCTTTCTGGTTGATGATGGCGTCGATGGCCATGGCGGTCTTGCCGATCTGACGGTCGCCAATGATCAGCTCACGCTGGCCACGGCCGACAGGGATCATGGCGTCGACGGATTTGTAACCAGTCTGTACAGGCTGGTCTACCGACTTACGCCAGATCACGCCTGGAGCAACTTTCTCGACAGCGTCGGTCTGGGTGTTGCCCAGAGGACCTTTGCCGTCGATCGGGTTGCCCAGTGCGTCGACGACGCGACCCAGCAGTTCCTTACCAACCGGAACTTCCAGGATGCGGCCGGTGCACTTGGCGCTCATGCCTTCGGCGAGGGTGTCGTATGCACCCAGGATCACTGCACCTACGGAGTCTTGCTCCAGGTTCAGGGCCATGCCGTAGACGCCGCCAGGGAACTCGATCATTTCGCCGTACATGACGTCGGCCAGACCGTGGATCCGCACGATACCGTCGGATACCGAAACGACGGTACCTTCGTTACGGGCTTGGGAGCTCACATCGAGGTTATCGATGCGGCCCTTGATGATTTCACTAATTTCGGAAGGATTGAGTTGCTGCATTGCTCTGCTGCCCCTTCAAACTCAAGATTTCAATGCTTCGGCCAGTTTCGCGATTTTGCCGCGAACAGAGCCATCGATTACCAGGTCACCAGCGCGGATGACGACGCCGCCAATCAGGCTGGCATCCTCCGACGCGTGCAGGCGCACTTCCTGGCCTAACCGTGCACTGAGAACCTTGGCGAGTTTGTCTTGCTGTTCTTGGTTCAACGCGAAGGCACTGGTGACTTCCACGTCCACGGATTTCTCTTGCTCGGCCTTGTACAGGTCGAACAGGGCGGCAATCTCCGGCAGAAGCAGGAGACGGTCGTTTTCCGCGGCAACATGAATGAAATTCTGTGCCTGTGCATTGAACTTGTCACCGCACACGTCAATGAACGTGGCGGCCTTTTCTGCGCTCGTCAGTCGCGGGGCCTTGAGCAGGCGCTGCATGGTGTCGTCTTGCGACACCGCAGCAGCCAGGCCGAGCATGGCTGACCAATTGGCCAGTTGCTGATGGGCCTGGGCATGCTCAAAGGCAGCCTTAGCGTAAGGTCGGGCCAACGTGGTCAGTTCTGCCATGATCGCCCTCGCTTAAATTTCAGCGGCCAGTTTGTTAACCAGCTCCGCATGCGCGTTTTGATCGATTGTGGCGCCAAGGATCTTTTCAGCACCTCCAACGGCCAGAGCACCCACTTGGGCACGCAGGGCGTCTTTAGCGCTGTTCAGTTCCTGTTCGATCTCGGCCAGAGCCTGAGCCTTCACACGGTCAGCTTCGACGCGGGCCTGTTCACGGGCTTCCTCGACAAGCTGAGCAGCGCGTTTCTTGCTTTGCTCGATGATTTCGGCTGCTTGTGCTTTAGCTTCACGCAGTTGCTGACCCGCTTTCTCTTGGGCCAGCTCCAGGTCGCGAGCTGCGCGGTTGGCAGCGTCCAAGCCGTCGGCAATCTTCTTTTGGCGCTCTTGCAGAGCAGTGATGACCGGAGGCCATACATACTTCATGCAGAAGAGTACAAAAATCAGGAAAGCAACGGATTGGCCAATCAGGGTTGCATTAATGTTCACGCCAACACCTCGCTCGGTCTTAATTCATACAGCCATCAACTCGTGGTGACGAGTGATTAGCCGGCGATCTGACCAACGAACGGATTCGCGAAGGTGAAGAACAGAGCGATACCAACACCGATCATGGTTACGGCGTCGAGCAGACCGGCAACGATGAACATTTTGACCTGCAGCATCGGAACCATTTCTGGCTGACGAGCAGCGCCTTCCAGGAATTTGCCACCCAGCAGGCCGAAACCAATGGCGGTACCCAGAGCACCCAGGCCGATCAGCAGAGCAACAGCGATAGCGGTCAGACCAACTACAGTTTCCATCTTTCCTCCCGACTTTTACGTCGTATTGGTTAGGTTTTTAGTTTGAAGCGGTAAAACAAATCGTTTGGTACAGCATGCCCTTGCGGACTTTTTAAGCCCTCCCCCCGTACAGGCAGGGAAGGCTATCAGACACGCCAGGCGGTCTTAATGGTTATCTTCGTGAGCCATCGACAGGTAGACGATGGTCAGCATCATGAAGATGAAAGCTTGCAGGGTGATGATCAGGATGTGGAACACAGCCCACGCCCATTGCAGCACCACACCCAGGCCGCTGAGCCACAGCAGGCCGGAGCCGAACATTACAGCGATCAGGATGAACACCAGCTCGCCAGCATACATGTTGCCGAACAGACGCAGTGCCAGCGAGATCGGTTTGGCGATCAGGGTGACGAATTCCAGCAGGAAGTTGACCGGAATCAGCAGGATCTGCACGAAGATATTCTTGCTGCCAAACGGGTGCAGGGTCAGCTCACCGATGAAGCCGCCCAGTCCCTTGACCTTGATGCTGTAGAAGATGATCAGGGCGAAGACGCAGAAGGCCATGGCCAGGGTCGCGTTCGGGTCGGTGGTCGACACGGCGCGGAACGGAATGTGCGGGTCACCGGAAATCAGGATGGCCAGCTGAGGAATCCAGTCGACCGGTACCAGGTCGACGGCGTTCATCAGGAATACCCAGACGAAAATGGTCAGCGCCAGTGGTGCGATTACCGGGCTACGGCCGTGGAAGGAGTCCTTCACGCTGCCGTTGACGAAGTCGACCATCACCTCAACGAAGTTCTGCAGACCGCCAGGTTGGCCGGAAGTCGCCTTCTTGGCCGCCATGCGGAAGATCAACAGGAAAATCAGACCCAGCGCGACGGACCAACCCAGGGTGTCCAGGTGGAACGCCCAGAAGCCCATTGCCTTGGCTTCTGCAGCCGAATGGGCGAAGCCCCAGCTGCCGTCTGGTAGTTGACCGTAGGTCAGGTTCTGCAAGTGGTGCTGGATATAGCCCGAAGCGGTTTCTGCTGCCATGGTTGCCTCAAACGCCCTAAGGTCTCGAAAGTCTTTTATTCATCAGCAGGGGCGCGAACCAGCTGACCAAAAGGGTCAACACGAAGACGCCGAATACTGCTAGCGGCGCCAGTGGCTTCACTCCTGCAAAGGTCAGTGCAAAAAGCACTGCCGTCAAAATCATCTTGCCTGCCTCGCCAGCGTAAAACGACTTGACGATAGCTTGTGCCGCCCGAGCCCCGCTGAAGCGAAAAGCCTTCCAGGCGAAATACACATTGGGCAGCCAGGCAATCAAACCTCCGCAAAGGCCTGAATATCCACTGACCGACCCTTTCCACTGCCACACCACCAAGGTTGCCAGCAGCAGTACGACAAATTGAGCCAGCAGTACCGGAAAAACCGCCCAGCGATGGAAAGGCAGGCGGTTTGGCGTGCGTATTTCCATCACAACTGCTCCTCGGAAGTCGACCAACAAGTCAGCTATGACTTGGCATAATTTGTGCCGACAAAATGCGCGCAGAGTATAGGGGTGGATTAACCCCTATTCAACTCTTCGGTAGTGATTTCCGACTTCGCGCTACAACAGGAATTGTTTCAGCGGATGTGAGCGAGCACGCCTTGCAACTCATCAAGCGAGTTGTAGCGAATAACCAACTGGCCTTTGCCCTTGTTGCCATGACGGATCTGCACGGCCGAGCCCAGGCGCTCTGCGAGCCGCTGTTCAAGGCGTGCGATATCCGGATCAGGTTTGCTCGGTTCGACCGGATCAGGCTTGTCGCTGAGCCACTGACGGACCAGTGCCTCGGTTTGGCGCACGGTGAGGCCACGTGCGACAACATGACGCGCCCCCTCCTCCTGACGATTTTCATCCAGGCCGAGCAATGCACGGGCGTGCCCCATCTCCAGATCACCGTGGGCGAGCATGGTCTTGATCGCATCAGGCAAGGTAATGAGGCGCAGCAGGTTGGCCACAGTCACCCGCGACTTGCCCACAGCGTCAGCCACCTGCTGCTGGGTGAGCTCGAATTCCTGTTGCAGGCGCTGCAGGGCCATGGCCTCTTCCAGTGGGTTGAGGTCTTCGCGCTGGATGTTCTCGATCAATGCCATGGCGATGGCGGCTTCGTCGGGCACTTCGCGGACCATGGCCGGGATCGTGTCCAGGCCGGCCTGCTGGGTAGCGCGCCAACGGCGCTCACCGGCGATGATCTCGTATCGGTTGTCGCCAATCGGGCGTACCACGATCGGTTGCATCACACCATGGTTGCGAATCGAGTGCGCAAGCTCTTCCAGCGCCTCCGGGTCCATGTCCCGGCGAGGCTGATACTTGCCGCGCTGGACCAGCTCGACCGGCAGGTGTTGCAGTTCTTTCTGGTCGATCTTCACAGCCTGCTCTTCGAGCGCGCTGACGGAAGGACCACTGAGCAGTGCATCCAACCCACGTCCGAGACCCCGTTTCTTGACGGCCATACGGATTCCTTAAGTTGTTTGTGCAGTGCGTGATGGACGGCGTTGACGGCGTACCAGTTCCCCAGCCAGGGCCAGGTACGCCAGCGCGCCCCGCGATTGCTTGTCGTAAGCAAGGGCTGGCATGCCGAAGCTGGGGGCCTCGGCCAAGCGAATGTTGCGCGGAATGACCGTGTCGTACAGCTGAGGGCCAAAGTGCTCCTTCAACTGTGCCGAAACATCGTTGTTCAGGCTCAGACGCGGATCGTACATGGTCCGCAGCAGGCCCTCGATCTTCAACTCCGGGTTCAACCGGGCGGCGATACGCTTGATGTTATCCACAAGGTCGCTGAGACCTTCCAGTGCGTAGTACTCACACTGCATGGGGATAATCACGCCATCGGAAGCGACCAGAGCATTCAGCGTGAGCATCGACAGCGACGGCGGGCAGTCGATGAGGATGTAGTCGTAGTTATCGCGAATAGGCGCCAGGGCGTTGCGCAGACGGCTTTCCTTGACCTGCATTTCCAGCAGCACCACCTCAGCGGCGGTCAGGTCACGGTTGGCCGGCAGCAACTGGAAGCCTCCGTGCTCGGAGTAGTGCATAGCCTGGGCCAAGTCGCACTCCCCGATCAGCAGGTCGTAGACCGAATGCTCGAGCTCGTGCTTGTCCACACCGCTGCCCATGGTGGCGTTGCCCTGCGGATCGAGGTCGATCAGCAGGACACGACGCTTGGTCGCAGCCAGCGAGGCGGCGAGATTGATACAGGTGGTTGTCTTGCCCACACCACCTTTCTGGTTCGCGATTGCGAATACCTTAGCCATTGTTGCGAGTGTTCCCAGTCATGCCTTGCGGCGCAGTATCAGCAGATGGCGCTGGCCCTGGCAACCCGGAACGGTCAGGGCCTGTTCGCTTTCCACTGTGAAGTCTGCGGGCAATGCTACCAGTTCATCGGCAGGATGCAGCCCCTTCATTGCAAGCCATTGCGTCCCGGTGTCGCCCAAGTGGCGGGTCCAGTTGGTGAAGTTCTCCATGCTGCTGAAGGCGCGGGAGATGATTCCGTCGAACGGTTGTGCCGGCTGGAAGGCCTCGACCCGGCTGTGGATAACCGTGAGGTTGTCCAGCTTGAGTTCCATTTTCACCTGAGTCAGGAAACGGGTCTTCTTGCCATTGGCGTCCAGCACGGTGACGCGCTTGTGTGGATGCAGGATAGCCAGCGGGATGCCGGGCATGCCACCGCCGCTGCCAACATCCAGCCAGTTATCACGATCGTTGTGGATAAAAGACATGACGCTAAGGCTGTCGAGCAGGTGACGCGAAACCATCTCGTCCGGATCGCGCACAGCAGTCAGGTTGTAGGCTTTGTTCCATTTGATCAACAGAGCCAGGTAGCCAAGCAGCTTCTCGTGCTGCTCGGCAGTCAGCTCGACGCCAAGCTGGCGCGCACCTGTGGATAACTCTTCAGCGTGTTGAGGGGTGACCAGGGAACTCAAGCGCTTTGCTCCAATTCGCGGCCAGCGCCGCGTTTTTTCAAGTGAATCAGCAACAGGGAAATCGCCGCCGGGGTCACACCCGGGATACGCGAAGCCTGGCCCAGCGTCTCCGGACGGGTCTGGCTCAGCTTGCCCTGTATCTCCTTGGACAGGCCGGAAATCGTCGTGTAGTCGATATCCACAGGCAGGCGTGTGTCTTCGCTGGCGCGCAGTCGGGCAATTTCATCCTGCTGACGGTCGATGTAGCCGGCGTACTTGGTGCGGATCTCGACCTGCTCGGCAACCTGTGGATCGATTGCTTCACCGCCAGTCGCTTCGATCAGGCCGGCGTAGTCGATTTCGGGACGCGCCAGCAGGTTGAGCAAGCTGTACTCGTGGCTCAGCGGAGTGCCGAATTTATCCACAACGGCCTGGCCTTGCTCGGTATTCGGCCGAACCCAGGTCGATTTCAGGCGCTGTTCCTCACGCTCGATACCGTCGCGCTTGGCGCAGAACGCGGCCCAGCGCTGGTCATCGATCAGGCCCAGTTCACGGCCCTTTTCGGTCAGGCGCAGGTCGGCGTTGTCTTCGCGCAGTATCAGCCGGTACTCGGCACGCGAGGTAAACATGCGGTACGGCTCCTGAGTACCCAAGGTAATCAGGTCGTCCACCAGTACGCCGATGTATGCCTCGTCGCGGCGCGGGCACCAGCTGTCACGGCCCTGCGCCCGAAGTGCGGCGTTAGTCCCGGCCAGCAGGCCCTGGGCGCCGGCTTCTTCGTACCCGGTGGTGCCGTTGATCTGCCCGGCGAAGAACAGGCCGCCGATGACTTTGGTCTCGAGGCTGTACTTGAGGTCACGGGGATCGAAGTAGTCGTACTCGATGGCATAGCCCGGGCGCACGATGTGGGCGTTTTCCATGCCGCGGATCGAACGGACCAGCTCCAGCTGCACGTCGAACGGCAGCGAAGTGGAAATACCGTTGGGATACAACTCATGGGTGTTCAAGCCTTCCGGCTCAATGAACACCTGGTGGCTTTCCTTGTCGGCGAAGCGGTGGATCTTGTCTTCGATCGACGGACAGTAGCGCGGACCGACACCTTCGATCACACCCGAGTACATCGGTGAACGGTCGAGGTTCGACGCAATGATCTCGTGGGTGCGCGCGTTGGTGTGGGTAATCCAGCAACTCACCTGACGCGGGTGCATTTCGGCATTGCCCATGAACGACATCACCGGGATCGGCGTATCGCCTGGCTGTTCGGTCATTACCGAGAAGTCCACCGAGCGGCCGTCAATGCGTGGCGGGGTACCGGTTTTCAGGCGGCCGACGCGCAGCGGCAGTTCACGCATGCGGTGGGCCAGGGCAATCGAAGGTGGATCACCGGCGCGACCACCGGAATGGTTTTGCAGACCAATGTGGATAAGGCCGCCGAGGAAGGTACCGGTAGTCAGCACCACCGATTCGGCAAAGAAACGCAGGCCCATCTGGGTCACCACGCCTTTGACCTGGTCCTGCTCGACGATCAGGTCGTCGCAGGACTGCTGGAATATCCACAGGTTTGGCTGGTTTTCCAGGATTTCACGTACCACTGCCTTGTAGATGGCGCGGTCGGCTTGCGCACGGGTGGCACGTACGGCCGGGCCCTTGCGGTTGTTCAGAACGCGGAACTGGATGCCGCTCTTGTCGGTGGCTAGCGCCATGGCGCCGCCGAGCGCATCGATCTCTTTGACCAGATGGCTTTTGCCAATACCGCCGATGGCGGGGTTGCAGCTCATGTGACCGAGGGTTTCCACGTTATGGGTCAGCAGCAGGGTTTTCACACCCATGCGTGCAGACGCAAGCGCAGCCTCGGTACCGGCATGGCCGCCGCCGATGACGATCACGTCAAAACGGGAAGGGAAATCCACCACGCACCTCGTGCCTGTTTTTGCGAATAGAGAAGGTAAGCGGACAAGTATAGGGACTTCACCCCCACTAAAGAAACCGTCTGAGCAAATTTTGACCAGTCTGTGGATGAGTGGCAAACAACAGAAATCAAAGAGAAGAAATTTAAAAAGCTTTGTTTTTATGTTTATTCTTATGCACAGCGATATCTGTGGATAAAGTCATGTATCCCAATAATGGCGCTATGTAGAGAGAAATTAAACCCTGTGTCTGGAGTGCCATGAGGCCTATGGATAACGTCTTTTAGCCTGTGGATTAAATGGCTGTTTACCCACAGGCGGGTTTTTCCTCAGAAAAAAAGCCCGCTTATCAACTGAGCTGAAGGCGACTTTTCCACAGGGCTCCTGAGCACAGTTTTCAAGCCGAGCATGGAAAATTCATCGCGCTGGCGGCCAGACATGGTCAGGTTGGAGCGGTCGAGCCCGCGAAAGGGTCGGTACATCCACAGGGATCTGGAGCTTGTAAGGGCTTCTTCGCGGCCCCGCCCGCCCCCACAGGTGTTTGGGTCATCGGCCTGCATTCATCTTCTGCAACGAATTTCAGGCAAAAAAAAGCCGCTCCCTAAGGAGCGGCGCTTGGCCTTGCCTGGCTGTGGATTACTTGCCGATGCAGAAGCTGGAGAATATCCGCCCAAGCAGGTCATCCGAGCTGAATGCTCCTGTGATCTCCCCCAGCGCATGCTGTGCCTGGCGTAAGTCCTCAGCCAGAAGCTCTCCCGCGCCCGCCAAGGTCAATTGGGCACGGCCGTGCTCCAGGTGCTCGCTGGCCTGGCGCAAAGCATCCAGATGGCGCCGGCGGGCGCTGAAGCCACTCTCTGCAGTCTGCTCGTAACCCATACAGCCCTTCAGATGGTCGCGGAGCAGTTGCAGCCCTGTGTCGTCGCCCTTGGCGCTCAGGGTAATGGTCACATGGCCGTCATCGCACTGTTCCAGCGCTACCCGCTCACCACTCAGGTCGGCCTTGTTGCGAATCAACGTGACCTTGGCCGGGTCCGGCCGCTGAGCGAGAAACTCCGGCCACAAAGCGAACGGATCGCTGGCCTCGGGCGCAGTGGAGTCGACCACCAGCAGCACACGGTCTGCCTCGCCAATGGCCTTCAGGGCGCGTTCCACACCGATCTTTTCCACATGGTCATCGGTATCGCGCAAGCCGGCAGTATCGACAACGTGCAGCGGCATGCCGTCGATGTGGATATGTTCGCGCAGGATATCCCGCGTGGTGCCGGCGATGTCAGTGACGATGGCTGCTTCCCGCCCGGCCAGCTGGTTCAGCAAGCTCGATTTACCGGCATTCGGTCGGCCAGCAATGACTACCGTCATGCCGTCACGCAGCAAGGCGCCCTGCCCGGCCTCGCGCTGCACAGTGGATAACTCGCTGCGCACGGCATCAAGCATCGACAGCACATGGCCATCGGCGAGGAAGTCGATCTCTTCCTCAGGAAAGTCGATCGCCGCCTCGACGTAAATACGCAAGGCAATCAACGCCTCGGTGAGGCTGTGCACACGCTTGGAGAATTCCCCTTGCAGCGAGCGCAGGGCGTTGCGCGCTGCTTGGCTGGAACTGGCCTCGATCAGGTCGGCGATGGCTTCGGCCTGCGCCAGGTCGAGCTTGTCGTTGAGGAAGGCGCGCTCGCTGAACTCGCCCGGGCGAGCCAGACGACAGCCGACTTGTACACAGCGCTGCAGCAGCATGTCCAAAACCACCGGGCCGCCGTGTCCCTGCAGTTCAAGCACGTCCTCACCAGTGAACGAATTAGGCCCGGGAAAGAACAGAGCAATCCCTTCGTCCAGCACCAGCCCTTCATCGTCGCGGAACGGACCGTAATGGGCATGCCGCGGGGTCAGGGTGCGGCCAGTGATCAACAGGCCGGCCTTGGCAGCCAGAGGGCCGGACAACCTGACAATTCCCACACCGCCCCGGCCTTGGGCCGTGGCGATGGCGGCGATGGTTTCACGCACAGTGTTCATGCTCGAAAGCCTCTACGACAAAAACGACAGATAGCAAAAACGCCCCACTAGGGGGCGTTTTTTATTCACAGGCTAGCGTATTAGCCCGTCAAGCAGCAGCTTTTTTGGTAGCTGCTTCGATACGGCGAGTGATGTACCACTGCTGCGAAATCGACAGGCAGTTGTTCACAACCCAGTACAGCACCAGACCGGCAGGGAACCACAGGAAGAAGAAGGTGAAGATGATTGGCATCATTTTCATCACCTTGGCCTGCATCGGATCCGGCGGTGTCGGGTTCAGGCGCTGCTGGATGAACATGGTGGCGCCCATGATGATCGGCAGGATGAAGAACGGATCCTTGATCGACAGGTCGGTAATCCACAGTATCCATGGGGCCTGGCGCATTTCCACGCTTTCCAGCAATACCCAGTACAGGGCCAGGAATACCGGCATCTGCACCAGGATCGGCAGGCAGCCGCCCAGTGGGTTGATCTTCTCTTTCTTGTAAAGCTCCATCATCGCCTGGGACATCTTCTGGCGATCGTCACCGAAGCGTTCCTTGAGTGCGGCGAGCTTAGGTGCAACGGCACGCATACGCGCCATGGAGCGGTAGCTGGCAGCCGACAGTGGGAAGAACAGGCCTTTGATCAACATGGTCAGCACGATGATCGACCAGCCCCAGTTACCCAGCAGGCTGTGGATATGTTGCAGCAGCCAGAAGATCGGTTGGGCGATAAACCACAGGAAGCCGTAGTCGACGGTCAATTCCAGGCCTGGGGACAACTCTTTCAGCTTGGACTGGATCTTCGGGCCGGCGTACAGCAGGGCACTGGTTTCGACCTTGCCGCCAGCCGGTACGCTGATAACCGGGCCGGTGTAGCCGATGATGTAGTTGCCCTGGCTATCCTTGCGGGTCTGGACAACGTTGTTGTCCGACTTGGCCGGAATCCAGGCGGTCACGAAGTAGTGCTGCAGCCAGGCAACCCAACCGCCGGACACATTTTCTTTCAAACTACCTTTGTCGATGTCCTTCATCGAGACCTTTTTGTAAGGCTCAGAAGCTGTCCACAGGGCCGCACCCAGGTAGGTAGCGGTGCCGGTGGCAGTACTGGAGGACGGATCGCCGCTGGCATCACGCTTGAGCTGGGCAAACATGTTGCCGCTCCAGGCCTGGCCGCTCTGGTTGTCGATCAGGTAGCTGACATTCAGGTCGTACTCACCGCGCTTGAAGCTGAAACGCTTGATGTAGTTGACACCGTTGTCACTGAACTTCAGGTCTACCACCAGTTGTTCCTGGCCGTCGGCCAGCTGGTAGCTCTTCTGCTCGGCGGCATACAGGGGACGGCCGCTGGCGCGGGCATCCGGGCCATCGGTGCCGGTCAGACCACTTTGTGCCAGGTAAACACGCTCACCACCGTTGTCGAACAACTGGAATGGAATGTTCGGGTGGTCTTGACGGCGTGGGTACTTCGGCAGGTTCAGCTGGACGATGTCACCACCGACCGGATCGATAGCCAGTTCCAGAACGTCGGTCTTGACTCGGATCAGGTCCTTGCTGAGTGCGACCGGTGCCAGTTCGGCAGGGCTCGATTCGGCGTTGGCGCTCGGTACATCGGCGCTGGCACCGTTGTTACCGGCCGGCACGCCATCGGGCAAGCCCGGAGCAACAGTGCTGGCAGCAGTATTCTGAGTCGGCAGGGCAGCCTGGCCGTAGTCATCGTTCCACTTCAGGACCATGACGTAGGACACGACTGCCAGCGCGGCGATCAGGATCGTGCGTTTAATATCCATGATTACTCGGCTATCGAAGAAGTTCGGGAGGAAGGAGCGGGTGGAACGGGGTCGAAACCGCCGTCATTCCACGGATGACAACGCCCCAGGCGACGAACGGCCAGCCACCCACCACGCCAGATGCCATGGTTTTCGATGGCTTCATACGCGTAACAGGAGCAACTGGGGAAAAACCGACAGTGATTGGCCATCAGAGGACTAATGGCGTAACGGTAAAACTGGATCGGAACGAGTGCCAGTTTACGCATCTTGGCTGTCTACCCCTGCGGAATTGGCGGTGACTGCTGGTGTCGGCCGGCTGCGCGCCAGGCGTTTCCAGAGTTTGCCAAAGTGTTGGTGCAATTCCGGGTTTTCTATCTCACCCAATCCCTTGCGCGCGACGATCACGATGTCCAGGCCGGCAAGCAATTGCTGGTTCAGACGAAAGGAATCGCGCATCAAGCGCTTGAGGCGGTTGCGTTGAACGGCGAGCTTGACACTCTTCTTGCCGATTACCAAGCCAAGGCGTGGGTGATCGAGGCCGTTCTCGCGAGCAAGGATCAGCAGGTTTTTCCCTGGAACCTTGCCGGTTGGGGAGTCGAAGACCGCTTTGAAATGCCGGGGTGTAAGCAGTCGCTTTTCCCGACTGAAGTCCTGACTCACCACCTGTGCCGAAAAATCAAATGGCCAGACGCTTACGGCCTTTGGCACGACGACGCGACAGAACAGCACGGCCGTTCTTGGTAGCCATACGGGCACGGAAACCGTGGGTGCGGGCGCGCTTGATGGTGCTTGGTTGGAAAGTACGTTTCATGGCGTGTTACCTGGTTTGTCGACGACGGGCCGGGATGGCCCCCTTTTTAAGAGACCGGCGATTCTAGAGAAAGCAAGCCCATAGGTCAATTTCCAACCAGTCTTTCCATATAGAGCATGTGATGGACGGTGCCTGTTGATCAGTGCCCAAGGGGTGCTTGATCGGACACACGGATCGGGGACAACATGAAAAAAAAGAAGAGACATATAAAAAGCTTTTTTGAAGAACTTATAACTCTTAAGTGGATAACCTTCTGTGGATAACCTGCGCTAGCCCATGAATTACGGGGTGTACAGAGTTTTACAACTTTGTTCTGAACCCGTGCTGCGCTTGTTCCCATCGTGAGCGAAAGCTGTGGATGAAAACACCTGTTATCCACAGTGGAGTTATCAACAGGCTAAGGGCTGGGGTTGTGCATAGCCCTCATGGGCGTTTATCCACAGGGCTTATTCACAGAGGCGAAAAGCCGTTTTGGTCGATAAATGGCTGTTTTGTCGTGGTTCCTAACGTGTCCACATGTGGATAACTGAACGCTCGACCGGTACAATGGCGGTTTGTTTTTGCCTCATCCGGCTTTCAAACTCAGGGGATATCCGTGTCAGTGGAACTTTGGCAGCAGTGCGTGGAGCTTCTGCGCGATGAACTGCCTGCCCAGCAATTCAACACCTGGATCCGTCCGCTACAGGTCGAAGCCGAAGGCGACGAGTTGCGCGTCTATGCGCCTAACCGTTTCGTTCTCGATTGGGTCAATGAAAAGTACCTGGGTCGTTTGCTCGAGCTGTTGGGTGAGAACGGTAGCGGCATTGCACCAGCCCTTTCCTTATTAATAGGTAGCCGTCGCAGCTCGGCCCCAAGGGCTGCGCCCAACGCGCCGGTCAGCGCTGCCGTTGCGGCTTCGCTGGCGCAGACTCAGGCACACAAGACGGCTCCGGCAGCAGCGGTTGAACCCGTTGCCGTGGCTGCGGCCGAGCCTGTACTGGTCGAGACGTCTTCGCGTGACAGCTTTGATGCCATGGCCGAGCCTGCTGCTGCGCCGCCCAGTGGTGGCCGGGCTGAACAGCGCACCGTGCAGGTTGAAGGTGCGCTCAAGCACACCAGTTACCTGAACCGGACCTTTACCTTTGACACTTTCGTCGAAGGTAAGTCGAACCAGCTCGCCCGCGCGGCTGCCTGGCAGGTTGCGGACAACCCTAAGCATGGCTACAACCCACTGTTCCTTTATGGCGGTGTGGGTTTGGGTAAAACCCACCTTATGCATGCTGTGGGTAACCATCTGCTGAAGAAGAATCCGAACGCCAAGGTCGTGTACCTGCATTCGGAGCGTTTCGTCGCGGACATGGTCAAAGCGTTGCAACTCAATGCCATCAACGAATTCAAGCGCTTCTACCGCTCGGTGGACGCGTTGCTGATCGACGATATCCAGTTCTTCGCTCGCAAAGAGCGCTCGCAAGAAGAGTTTTTCCACACCTTCAACGCCTTGCTTGAGGGTGGCCAGCAGGTAATCCTTACCTCTGACCGCTATCCCAAGGAAATCGAAGGCCTGGAAGAGCGTCTGAAGTCGCGCTTTGGTTGGGGCCTGACGGTGGCTGTCGAGCCGCCAGAGCTGGAGACCCGCGTAGCAATCCTGATGAAGAAGGCCGACCAGGCCAAAGTCGAGCTCCCGCATGACGCAGCCTTTTTCATCGCTCAGCGCATTCGATCCAACGTCCGTGAGCTGGAAGGTGCACTGAAGCGGGTTATCGCTCACTCGCATTTCATGGGCCGTGACATCACCATCGAGCTGATTCGTGAATCGCTCAAGGATCTGTTGGCGCTGCAAGACAAACTGGTCAGTGTGGATAACATTCAGCGTACCGTCGCTGAGTACTACAAGATCAAGATCTCCGATCTGTTGTCCAAGCGTCGTTCGCGTTCTGTCGCGCGCCCGCGTCAGGTAGCCATGGCCCTGTCCAAGGAGTTGACCAACCACAGTCTGCCGGAAATCGGCGACATGTTCGGTGGTCGCGACCATACGACCGTGCTGCACGCCTGCCGCAAAATCAATGAACTGAAGGAATCCGACGCGGACATCCGCGAGGACTACAAGAACCTGCTGCGGACGCTGACGACCTGATGGCCGTCTGCGCAGCTAATTGAAGGCAAGGGACTAGACCATGCATTTCACCATTCAACGCGAAGCCCTGTTGAAACCCCTGCAACTGGTCGCCGGTGTCGTCGAGCGCCGTCAGACCTTGCCGGTCCTGTCCAACGTATTGCTGGTCGTACAAGGCCAGCAACTGTCGTTGACCGGTACCGACCTGGAAGTCGAGCTGGTAGGCCGCGTGCAACTGGAAGAGCCGGCCGAGCCTGGCGAGATCACTGTTCCGGCGCGCAAGCTGATGGACATCTGCAAAAGCCTGCCTAACGACGCCCTGATCGATATCAAGGTCGATGAGCAAAAGTTGTTGGTAAAGGCCGGCCGCAGCCGCTTCACCCTGTCGACCCTGCCTGCCAACGACTTCCCGACTGTGGAAGAAGGCCCGGGTTCGCTGACCTGCAACCTGGAGCAGAGCAAGCTGCGCCGCCTGATCGAGCGAACCAGCTTCGCCATGGCCCAGCAGGATGTGCGCTATTACCTCAACGGCATGCTGCTTGAGGTTTCCCGCAACACGTTGCGCGCCGTATCCACCGACGGTCACCGCCTGGCGCTTTGCTCGATGAGCGCGCCGATCGAGCAGGAGGATCGACACCAGGTCATCGTGCCGCGTAAAGGCATCCTGGAGTTGGCGCGCCTGCTGACCGATCCTGAAGGTATGGTCAGCATCGTGCTGGGCCAGCATCACATCCGCGCCACTACCGGCGAGTTCACCTTTACCTCCAAGCTGGTGGACGGCAAATTCCCGGACTACGAGCGCGTACTGCCCAAAGGCGGTGACAAGCTGGTTGTCGGAGACCGCCAGGCGCTGCGTGAAGCTTTCAGCCGTACTGCGATTCTTTCCAACGAAAAGTACCGCGGTATTCGCCTGCAGCTGGCTGCCGGTCAACTGAAGATCCAGGCTAACAACCCCGAGCAGGAAGAAGCTGAAGAAGAAATCAGCGTGGACTACGAAGGTAGCTCGCTGGAGATTGGTTTCAACGTCAGCTATTTGCTGGACGTGCTGGGCGTGATGACTACTGAGCAAGTTCGTCTGATCCTGTCCGATTCAAACAGCAGTGCGCTGCTGCAGGAAGCTGGCAATGACGATTCTTCCTACGTTGTCATGCCGATGCGCCTGTAACCTGTAGCAGGCGAAATGTCCCTTCGACGTATCATGGTCACCGCGGTGCGCAACTTGCACCCGGTGACACTCTTACCCTCCCCCCGCATCAACATCCTTTACGGCGCCAACGGCAGCGGCAAGACCAGCGTGCTAGAAGCCGTGCATTTGCTCGGGCTGGCCCGTTCATTTCGCAGCACCCGCCTGAATCCGGTTATTCAGTACGAACAGGCTGCCTGTACTGTTTTCGGCGAGGTTCAGCTGACGCAGGGTGGTACGAGCAACCTGGGTGTGTCCCGTGAGCGACAAGGGGAGTTTACTATCCGCATCGATGGGCAGAATGCGCGCAGCGCCGCGCAATTGGCTGAGTTACTGCCGCTCCAGCTCATCAACCCAGACAGTTTCCGGCTGCTGGAAGGTGCCCCAAAAATACGCCGCCAGTTTCTGGACTGGGGGGTGTTCCACGTGGAACCTCGTTTTCTGCCCGCCTGGCAACGCCTTCAGAAGGCGCTGCGGCAGCGGAACTCATGGTTGCGTCATGGTACACTTGACCCAGCTTCGCAAGCCGCCTGGGACCGGGAATTGTGCCTGGCTAGCGCGGAAATAGATGAATACCGTCGCAACTACATCAAGGCCTTGAAGCCCGTCTTCGAGCGAACCCTGAGCGAACTGGTCGAGCTGGACGGGTTGACCCTGAGCTACTACCGAGGCTGGGACAAGGACCGGGAACTGCAAGAAGTGCTCGCCTCCTCCCTCCTTCGCGATCAGCAGATGGGCCATACCCAGGCCGGTCCGCAGCGTGCTGATCTGCGTTTGCGGTTGGCTGGCAACAACGCAGCCGACATCCTGTCGCGTGGTCAGCAAAAGTTGGTGGTATGCGCATTGCGCATTGCCCAAGGCCACCTCGTTAGTCAGGCTCGCCGCGGTCACTGTATTTATCTCGTGGATGACTTGCCGTCCGAACTGGATGACCAGCATCGCCGCGCACTGTGCCGCTTGCTTGAAGAATTACGCTGCCAGGTGTTCATCACCTGTGTAGATCACGAATTACTGAGGGAAGGCTGGCAGACGGAAACGCCAGTTGCTTTGTTCCACGTGGAACAAGGCCGTATCACCCAGACCCACGACCATCGGGAGTGAAGGCATGAGCGAAAATCAAACGTACGACTCCTCCAGCATCAAGGTGCTGAAAGGTTTGGATGCCGTACGCAAGCGTCCCGGCATGTACATTGGCGACACCGATGATGGTAGTGGCCTGCACCACATGGTCTTCGAGGTGGTCGACAACTCGATCGACGAAGCCCTCGCCGGTCACTGCGATGACATCACTGTCATCATCCACCCGGACGAATCTATCAGTGTGCGCGACAACGGTCGCGGCATTCCGGTCGATGTGCATAAGGAAGAAGGCGTTTCCGCAGCCGAGGTCATCATGACTGTGCTGCACGCCGGCGGTAAGTTCGACGACAACTCCTACAAAGTATCCGGCGGTCTGCACGGTGTAGGTGTGTCGGTTGTGAACGCCCTGTCCGAGAAGCTGGTTCTGACCGTTCGCCGTAGCGGCAAGATCTGGGAACAGACTTACGTTCACGGTGTTCCACAAGCGCCTATGGCGGTTGTCGGTGACAGTGAAACCACGGGTACCCACATCCACTTCAAACCATCGGCTGAAACCTTCAAGAACATTCACTTCAGCTGGGACATCCTGGCCAAGCGCATCCGCGAGCTGTCGTTCCTTAACTCGGGCGTTGGCATTCTGCTGAAGGACGAGCGCAGCGGTAAGGAAGAGTTCTTCAAGTACGAAGGCGGTCTGCGTGCGTTCGTCGAGTACTTGAACACCAACAAGACGCCGGTCAACTCCCAGGTGTTCCACTTCAACGTTCAGCGTGACGATGGCGTGGGTGTTGAAGTCGCCCTGCAATGGAACGACAGCTTCAACGAAAACCTGCTGTGCTTTACCAACAATATTCCGCAGCGAGATGGCGGCACCCACCTGGTGGGCTTCCGTTCCTCGCTGACCCGTAGCCTTAACAGCTACATTGAGCAGGAAGGCCTGGCCAAGAAGAACAAGGTGGCAACCACTGGCGACGACGCCCGTGAAGGCCTGACCGCAATCATCTCGGTGAAGGTACCGGACCCGAAGTTCAGCTCGCAGACCAAGGACAAGCTGGTCTCCTCGGAGGTGAAAACCGCCGTGGAACAGGAGATGAACAAGTACTTCGCCGATTTCCTCTTGGAAAACCCGAACGAGGCGAAGGCCGTCGTTGGCAAGATGATCGACGCAGCTCGCGCCCGTGAAGCCGCCCGTAAAGCCCGTGAAATGACCCGCCGTAAAGGTGCGCTGGATATCGCGGGTCTGCCGGGCAAGCTGGCCGACTGCCAAGAGAAGGATCCTGCTCTCTCCGAACTGTACCTGGTGGAGGGTGACTCTGCGGGTGGCTCGGCCAAGCAAGGCCGCAACCGTCGTACCCAGGCGATCTTGCCGCTGAAGGGTAAAATCCTCAACGTCGAGAAAGCGCGCTTCGACAAGATGATTTCGTCCCAGGAAGTGGGCACGCTGATCACTGCGCTGGGCTGTGGTATCGGCCGTGAAGAGTACAACATCGACAAACTGCGTTATCACAACATCATCATCATGACCGATGCTGACGTTGACGGTTCGCACATCCGTACGCTGCTGCTGACCTTCTTCTTCCGTCAGCTGCCGGAGCTGGTCGAGCGTGGCTACATCTATATTGCCCAGCCGCCGCTGTACAAGGTGAAACGAGGCAAGCAGGAGCAGTACATCAAGGACGATGAGGCCATGGAAGAGTACATGACCCAGTCGGCTCTGGAAGATGCCAGCCTGCACCTGGACGAATCGGCGCCAGCAGTTTCCGGTGTGCAGCTGGAAGCGCTGGTGAATGAGTTCCGTAGTGTCATGAAGACTCTCAAGCGCCTGTCGCGCTTGTACCCGGAAGAGCTGACTGAGCACTTCGTCTACCTGCCTGAGGTGACCCTGGAGCAGTTGGGTGACCACGCAGTGATGCAGGCCTGGCTGGCCCAGTTCCAGGCGCGTCTGAACTCCAGCCAGAAGTCTGGCCTGGCTTACAACGCCAGCCTGCGTGAAGACAAAGAGCGCAACGTATGGCTGCCTGAAGTGGAAATTACCTCTCACGGTCTGGCCAGCTACATCACGTTCAACCGTGATTTCTTCGGCAGCAATGACTACCGTACCGTAGTCAACATTGGTGCCAAGCTTTCGAGCCTGTTGGGTGAAGGTGCGTACGTGCAGCGTGGTGAACGCCGCAAGGCAATCGTCGAGTTCAAAGAGGGCCTGGATTGGCTGATGAACGAGACCACCAAGCGCCATACGATTCAGCGATACAAAGGGCTGGGTGAGATGAACCCGGACCAACTGTGGGAAACCACCATGGACCCGACCGTTCGCCGTATGCTCAAGGTCACTATCGAAGATGCCATCGCAGCTGACCAGATCTTCAACACCCTGATGGGTGATGCGGTCGAGCCGCGTCGTGACTTCATCGAAAGTAACGCGCTGTCGGTGTCGAACCTGGACTTCTGATCAGGTGTAATTCGCTAGACACTAAGAAGCCCGCTGATGCGGGCTTTTTAGTGCCTGCAAACAATCAGTAGCCGGTGAGAATGTTCACGATCACACCGCTGGCAATGGCCACCAGCACATAGTCGCCATTCACATACAGCCAACGATGATCACGAGGTGGCGCATACAGGTGGCGCGCTTTCCAGTCAGTTACCCAGTAACGGTCACCACGGTAATGTGGATCAACGGCATGACCACGCTGCCACTGCTTATGAGGTATCGGCATGCCTTGTTGTGGGCGGAAGTTTGGATCACGGTAAGCAGGACCGGGGCCATTGTCATGTCGGCCCTGGTGCTGTGGTTGACCCTGTGGCGGGTTGCCTTGGTGCGATGGGCCGCCATCATGCCGATCAGGCGGGCCCGGTTGCGCGAAGCTTGCCAGCGGTGTGCTGAGCATGAGCGCGGCGCAGATCACGGTTAGGGTTTTCTTCATTTGATGCGGTCCTCTGCCTGTAATCGCCTGGCAAGTATTGATTGCCAGGTTCGGTTAACTGATCAGACCACGATTTTTCCCTTTCAATGTCAGGGCGCAGGTAAAGGTCCGGTAAAGTCTGGCGTTCTTTCAGTTCAGCCCGAGCGCTTTCAAGCGGCGATACAGCGTGCGTTCACTCATGCCAAGATGACTGGCCAGTTCACTGCGCGAGCCTTTGAACTGCTCCAGCGCCTGCGCCAGCTCACCCAGGTCATTGCGACGGCCGCTTCCTTTAGCCGCGCCAGTCAGTCCAGTGTCTTCCGGTAAATGCTCTGGCCTGATCACACCGTCATCGGCAAACAAACGCGCGCGTTCCAGAATGTTGCGCAGTTCGCGGATATTGCCCGGAAACGGATGCAACGCAAGTTGCTGCAAGGCGTCTTCACTCAGCCTGGGCGTCGGCTGGCCGGCCATGCGCTGCAGCAGGCTCTGTGCGAGCAGCGGCAGATCTTCCACCCGTTCGCGCAATGCAGGCAGACGAATCGGGAAGCCGCTGATGCGGTAATACAGGTCTTCACGGAAGGAGCCATCCGCGACCATTTGTTTAAGTGGTTTATGGGTGGCCGATATCAGGCGGAAATCCGAATGCACAGTGCGCAGGCTGCCCACGGGACGGAAACTCCCGGACTCTATCAGGCGCAGCAACTTCACCTGCATCGCCAGCGGCACTTCACCAATTTCATCGAGGAACAAGGTGCCGCCATGCGCCGCCTCGGCCAAGCCGATCTTGCGCTGATTCGCCCCGGTGAACGCGCCCTTCTCATAGCCGAACAGTTCACTCTCGAACAACGACTCGGTCAGGCCTGTGCAGTCGACCACCACCAGTGGGCCGTTGGCCCTGGGGCTGCCCATGTGCACTGCACGGGCGAACAGCTCCTTGCCGGTCCCCGACTCCCCCTGCAGCAACACCGGGATCTGCGCCGGTGCCGCACGCTGCAGGCTGGCCAGCGCGGCCTTGAAGGTTGGCGCGCGGCCGACCAACCCTTGCTCCTGTGGCTGCGCCGAAGCGAGGGTGATGGTGGTGAGGCGTTCGACAAAGGCAACTACCTTGCCCTGCTCATCCAGGATCGGCCGCAACTCCACATCCACATGCTCCGGGCCGCGTGGTGTGTGATGAATGTGCAATACCCGCTCCGGTACCTTGCTGTCCCACGCCTTGCGCATCGGGCAATGTTCGCCAGCCTGGTCGCACGGCACAGCGTAGTGGTGCGAAACCCTGTGGCACTTCTCGCCCAGTGGGGCCTGATCATGCCGGCCAAACTGACGGCGATAGGCCGCATTGGCGGCGAGGATGTTGTAGTCGGTGTCCAACACGATGGTCGGAAGGGCATCGTGCTCGAGGTAGGAAACCAGAGCTAGGATGAGAGGATGGGCTTCAGGCATGTCGGCACCGTATGGATGACCGACGCAGGGTAACAAGGACTGCCAAACACTGCCATTGGCTGTCAGTCGACTGCCACCTGGGCTGCCAGTTTTGCCCACAGCGGTCTGCAACTGGCCGGTTTTACTGGCCAGTGAGTGGCAAAGAGCCTGGCATGCATCTTGATAAAGCTCCTGTCACTGCCTACGCCTGTACAAGGCGGGGCGGATAAATTGGAGAACGTGATGATCATCGGCAACAACCTTCACGTGGACGCCTTCTACGACGAGGCGACCTCGACCATCAGCTACCTGGTCATGGACCGTGAAACCCGACAATGCGCATTGATCGACAGCGTGCTGGATTACGACCCCAAGTCCGGGCGCACCTGTAGCGCTTCGGCTGATCGCTTGGTCGAGCGTGTGAATGAACTGAATGCCAGCGTGCGGTGGGTGTTGGAAACCCATGTGCACGCTGACCACCTTTCAGCGGCTGCCTACCTGAAAGAAAAGCTGGGCGGCCATACCGCAATTGGCGCGCACATTACCCAGGTGCAGAAAGTGTTTGGCGCCTTGTTCAACGCAGAGCCCGGCTTCGCCCGTGATGGCAGCCAGTTCGATGTGCTGCTCGAAGATGAGGAAGGTTTCCGTATTGGCAACCTGCAGGCCCGTGCGTTGCACACGCCTGGGCACACACCCGCGTGCATGAGTTTCATGATCGAAGATGCCGGCGAGATCGCGGTGTTCGTTGGAGACACCTTGTTTATGCCCGATTACGGCACCGCCCGCTGCGACTTCCCCGGGGCCGATGCCCGCACCTTGTACCGCTCAATCCGTCGCCTGCTGGCTTTCCCCGACCAGACTCGGTTGTTCATGTGCCACGACTACCTGCCAGGTGGCCGCGACATGCAGTACGTCACTACTGTCGCCGAGCAGCGCGCCAGCAACATTCACATCCATCAGGGTATCGATGAGGACAGCTTCGTTGCCATGCGCGAAGCCCGCGACAAGACGCTCGAAATGCCTGTGCTGATCCTGCCTTCGGTGCAGGTGAACATGCGTAGCGGCCAGCTACCCCCTCCAGAGGCGAACGGCGTGAGCTATCTGAAGATCCCGCTGAACAAGCTGTAACCGCCCTGCCCCCATAATCAGATTTCCAGGATTTGCCGCCATGCCTGCCTTGTTGTCCCCTGCCAATACCGACCACCACAAGGTGGTCATCGTCGGTGCCGGTGCCGCCGGTATCGCCACTGCTTCCAGCCTGATCAGCCGCGACCCATCGTTGGACGTGGTCTTGATCGACCCTGCCGAAGTGCACTACTACCAACCCGGCTGGACCATGGTCGGTGCCGGTGTGTTCAAGGCACCCAGCACTGCCCGCACCATGGCGTCGACCATTCCTCGCGGTGTGCGCTGGGTCAAGGCGCGGGTAAAGGGATTCGACCCATTGGCCCAGTTGGTCATCCTCGATGATGGTCGCGCCATCAGCTATGAACAGCTGATCGTCTGCCCCGGCCTCAAGCTAGACTGGGCGGCCATCGATGGGCTCAGCGAGACCCTGGGCCGCAACGGTGTCACCTCCAACTACCGCTACGACCTGGCACCCTATACCTGGGAACTGGTGCAAAAGCTCAAGCAAGGACGCGCGTTGTTCAGCCAGCCGCCCATGCCGATCAAGTGCGCCGGTGCACCACAGAAGGCGCTGTATCTGTCTTGCGACCACTGGCTGCGCCATGGCCATTTGGGGGCGGTGAAAGCCAGCTTCTACAATGCGGGTGCCGTACTGTTCGGTGTCGCGGATTACGTGCCCGCGCTGATGAAGTACATCGAAAAATACGCCGTCGACCTCAACTTCTCCCACAGGTTGGTTGCCGTAGACGGCCCGGGAAAGCGCGCTACATTCTTGCGTACCTTGCCCGATGGCAGCAGCGAAACGCGCATCGAGGTCTTTGACATGCTGCACGTGGTACCGCCACAGGTGGCGCCAGACTTCATTCGCGAAAGCCCCTTGGCTGATAGCTCCGGCTGGGTTGACGTCGATCCGCATACCCTGCGCCATCGCAAATACACCAACGTTCATGCCCTGGGTGACGTGGCTAACACCAGCAATGCCAAGACCGCCGCTGCGGCGCGCAAGCAGGCACCGGTGGTCGCCAACAATGTGCTGGTGGCGCTGGGCAGGCTGGCGACCCTGGCCCAGTACGACGGCTATGGCTCGTGCCCGCTTACCGTCGAGCGCGGCAAGATCGTCCTGGCCGAATTCACCTATGGCGGCAAGCTGGCACCGAGCTTCCCCAACTGGTTACTCGATGGCCGCAAGCCGACACGCCTGGCCTGGCTGCTCAAGGCACAGGCGCTGCCACCGTTGTACTGGCAAGGCATGCTCAAGGGGCGCGAGTGGTTGGCACGCCCGCAGCTGGTAGCCGAGGGTGGGCAGTGATCGAGCATCAACTGTTAGGGGCGGGCCTTGGCGCAATCATCGGCGCTGTGCTGGCGCTGACCGGCGCAGGCGGTGGCATTCTCGCTGTACCCTTGCTGGTGTTCGGCCTGGGGCTATCGATGGTCGAAGCGGCACCGGTGGGCCTGTTGGCTGTAGGTTTGGCTGCAGCGGTTGGCGCAGTGCTGGGCTTGCGCCAAGGGCTGGTGCGTTATCGGGCTGCGCTGTTCATTGCGTTGGTTGGTGTGGCAGCAGCGCCGTTCGGGCTGATGCTGGCGCACCGCCTGCCGAATACACCGTTGCAGTTGGTATTCGCCGGCGTGCTGGTTTATGCCTGCCTGCGTATCTGGCGCAAGGCGGCCAAAGAACTGCGTGGCGAAGCCAATGACGCTCATCGCTTTATCGAGCCGTGTGTGCTGAACCCGTTGCAGGGGCGTTTGCGCTGGACCCTACCCTGCGCGCGCGCATTGGCATTCACGGGTGCCTTGTCCGGGTTGTTGTCCGGCCTGCTCGGCGTGGGTGGGGGGTTCGTCATCATCCCTGCCCTGAACCGCTACACCAACCTGCGCATGGCCAGCATCGTTTCCACTTCGCTGGCGGTGATTGCCTTGGTCTCTACCGGCAGTGTGGTCAGCGCCAGCCTTGCGGGCGTCATGCACTGGCAGGTTGGCGCCCCGTTTGCCGTCGGCGCGGTGCTCGGCCTGCTGCTGTCGCGACCCTTGGCAGCCAGGTTGGCCGGGCCGCGTCTGCAGCAGATGTTTGCCGTGGCAGGTTGGGCCGCTGCCCTGTTGTTGGCCGGCAAGGCACTACTCGGCTAGCAACTCGCTTTGTTCGGCCGCGCACAACGCCAGCAGGTAGTCCCACACCACCCGCAGGCGCACAGACTTGTGCAACTCGCGTCGGGTGCAGATCCAGTAGCTGCGCTGGATGGTTTCTCCCGGCAGCACGCGCACCAGTGTCGGGTCGTGGCGGGCCATGTAGTTGGGCAGCACGGCGATGCCCAGCCCGGCGCGGGCGGCGGCTTGCTGGGCGATCACGCTGGTGCTGCGAAACACCACGTTGGGTGCTCGGCAGAAACTGTTGAGAAACAGCAGTTCCTGGCTGAACAGCAAATCGTCAACGTAGCCGATCCAGCTGTGCCGGGCCAAGTCTTCGCGGTTGCGCAGTGGCGGTGCGCGGTCCAGGTAGTCCTGGCTGGCGTACAGCGCCAAGCGGTAGTCGGTGAGTTTGCGGGTGATCAGCAGATCGGCGTTGGGTCGCTCCAGATGGATGCTGATTTCTGCCTCGCGGTTGAGGATGCTGACGAAACGCGGCACCGCTACCAGTTCCACCTCCAGGCCGGGGTAGCGCTCGAACAACGCGTTCATGCGTGGGGTGAAGAACATGATGCCGATGCCTTCGGTTACCCCCAGGCGAATCTTGCCCAGTGGGGTGATGGCCTGGGTGATTTCCTCCTGTGCCAGCAAGGCGACGTTCTCCATGGCTTCGGCATGCTTGAGCAGGGCTTGGCCCGAGGGGGTCAGCTCGTAGCCCTGGGCATGCTGCACGAACAGCGCGGTTCCCAGGCTCTGCTCGATGCTCTCGATATGCCGGGCCACGGTGCTGTGGGTAGTGTTCAGGCGCTTGGCGGCGGTCAGCAGGCGGCCGCTGCGCTGCAACTCGAGGAAAAACCGCAGATCATTCCAGTCGAACATGCTTGTCCTTTATGGCAGTTCGTTCCGGCCTCTTCACGGGCATGCCCCACAGGTGCGGTGAACACCCTGAAGGTAACGTGATCCCTGAGGTGCGGGCGAGCCCGCGAAAAGGTCGGTACAGGCTTGCCACTGTGCTAAAACGCACAGCGGCTGCGCGAAATCTCGTGTTTCATCCACGAAATTACTCACTAAGATGGATCGGGACAAGAATAAAAAACAGGCGCGAGGTTGCACATGCCATCAGCCGATTCTGTCTTCGACTACGTGGTCGTAGGGGCCGGTCCCGCCGGATGCCTGCTGGCCAATCGTTTGTCCGCCGACCCTTCCTGCCGCGTGCTGCTGCTGGAGGCGGGTGGCCGCGACAATTATCCCTGGATCCACATCCCCGTCGGTTACCTCTACTGCATCGGCAACCCGCGCACAGACTGGTGCTTCAAGACCGAGGCACAGCCTGGCCTCGGCGGTCGCGCTTTGGGTTATCCAAGGGGCAAGGTGCTAGGTGGCTGTTCGTCGATCAACGGCATGATCTACATGCGGGGCCAAGCCGCCGACTATGACCATTGGGCCGCGCAAGGCAACGACGGCTGGGCGTGGAAAGATGTGTTACCGCTGTTCAAGGCCAGCGAAAACCACTTTGCCGGCGCCAGCGAGCACCACGGCGCGGAGGGCGAATGGCGGGTCGAGCGCCAACGCTACAGCTGGCCGATCCTTGATGCTTTCCGTGATGCCGCCGAGCAGAGTGGTATTGGCAAGGTCGACGATTTCAACACCGGCGACAACCAGGGTTGTGGATATTTTCAGGTCAACCAGCGCAGTGGTGTGCGCTGGAACGCTTCCAAAGCTTTCCTGCGGCCGATCAAGGATCGCGCCAACCTCACTGTGCTGACCGGCGTGCAGGTTGACCAGGTACTGCTCGACAACACCCGCGCACGGGCGGTGAAGGCGCTCTGGCAAGGGGCCTGGCATGAGTTTGCGGCGCGCCGCGAGATCATTCTCTGTGCTGGGGCGGTTGGTTCTCCGGGCATCCTCCAGCGCTCCGGCATCGGCCCGCGTCAGTTGCTGGAAAGCTTGGGTATTGGTGTTCGCCACGATATGCCAGGCGTTGGTGGCAACTTGCAGGACCACCTGCAACTGCGCCTGATTTACCAGATCCGCAACACCCGTACCTTGAACCAGATGGCCAACAGCCTGTGGGGCAAGATGGGCATGGGCCTGCGTTACCTCTACGACCGTAGCGGGCCGCTGGCCATGGCGCCGAGCCAGTTAGGCGCGTTCGTGCGTTCAAGCCCTGAACAGGCCACCGCCAACCTTCAGTATCACGTGCAGCCGCTGTCACTGGAACGCTTCGGTGAGCCGTTGCATCAGTTCCCGGCCTTTACGGCTTCGGTGTGCAACCTGCGCCCGGTCAGCCGCGGGCGCATCGACATCTGCAGCACCGACATGAACAGCACGCCGCTGATCGACCCCAATTACCTCAGTGCTCCGCAGGACTTGCGGGTTGCTGCCGATGCCATTCGCCTTACCCGGCGCATCGTCCAGGCCCCTGCCCTCGCCGCTTTCGAGCCCAAGGAATATTTGCCGGGCCCAGCGCTGCAAAGCGAGGAAGAACTGTTCGAGGCCGCTGGCAAGATCGGCACCACCATCTTCCACCCGGTCGGTACCTGTCGCATGGGCAACGGTGCCATGGACGTTGTGGATAACCAGCTGCGCGTGCATGGCATCCCCGGTCTTCGTGTGGCTGATGCTTCGATCATGCCGCAGATAACGTCCGGCAATACCTGTTCCCCCACCCTGATGATCGCCGAAAAGGCGGCGCAACTGATCCTCAAAGGAGCTGCTACCCAGACCTACCTGAACGAAGACGCGTTACCGACGCCCTGACCCGGGTGCGTGCAGTACCGGCGGCTTGCGGTCAGAAGTCGCCGACAGTGGAACAACAAGAATAATCACTGTGGCCTAAGGGCCGAGGACAGCAACGATGTCGGATTACATCCAAGAGCAGGGTGCGGCGGCCAGCAGCTCCAGCCGCCGTGAAGAACGCAAGATCATTTTCGCGTCATCCCTCGGGACGGTTTTCGAGTGGTATGACTTTTTTCTCTATGGTGCGCTGGCAGCGGTCATCAGCAAGCAGTTCTTCGCTGGCGTGAACGATACCACCGCTTTCATCTTCGCCCTGATGGCCTTTGCTGCGGGCTTTCTGGTGCGGCCGTTTGGCGCGCTGGTGTTCGGCCGCCTGGGTGACATGATCGGGCGCAAGTACACCTTCCTGGTCACCATCGTGCTGATGGGCCTGTCCACTTTCGCTGTGGGGTTGTTGCCCACCTACGCCAGCATCGGCATCGCCGCACCGATCATCCTGGTGATCCTGCGCATGCTTCAGGGGCTGGCGCTGGGCGGTGAGTATGGCGGTGCCGCCACTTACGTGGCCGAGCATGCGCCGCCCGGCAAGCGTGGCTTGCATACCGGTTTCATCCAGTCCACCGCAACGTTGGGCCTGTTGTTGTCGCTGTTGGTGGTGCTGGGTAGCCGGTATGTCAGTGGCGACCAGTTCGAAACCTGGGGCTGGCGCTTGCCGTTCCTGCTGTCGATCGTGCTGCTGGCGATCTCCACCTGGATTCGCATGAGCATGCACGAGTCGCCGGCCTTTGTGAAAATGAAGGCTCAGGGCAAGGTCAGCAAGTCGCCCATCCGTGAGTCATTCACCTCCTGGCCAAACCTGAAAGTGGTGCTTACCGCCCTGTTCAGCATCAACGCGGGGCAGGCTGTGACCTTCTACACGGCGCAGTTCTACGTTCTGTTCTTCATGACCCAGATGCTGAAAATGGACTCGGCTCAGGCCAACACCCTGCTCATCATCAGCGTTGTGATTGGCGCGCCGTTCTTCGTGTTTTTTGGCTGGTTGTCCGACCGTATCGGCCGCAAGCCGATCCTGATGCTCGGCCTGTTGCTGGCCACGGTACTGTACTTCCCACTGTTCAAGGCGCTGAGCCACTACGCCAACCCGCAGATCGACGCTGCCAGCCGTCAGGCGCCGATCGTGGTCACCGCCGACCCGCAAGGCTGCACATTCCAGTTCGACCCAGTGGGCAAGGCTCGTTTTGACAGCCCGTGCGACAAGGTCAAGACGTTCCTGGTCAAGCAGGGCCTGCCGTACAGCTCGGTAAGCGTGGCCGGCAGTGAAGTGGTGGTGAACATCGGTGACAAGACCATCAACGGCTTTGATGAAACCGCCATGCGTGCTGCAATCGAGCAGGCTGGTTACCCGGCCAAGGCCGACCCTGCGCAGGTTAACCAGGTAATGGTGGTGGTGCTGATCGTGGCGATGATCCTGATCGCGACCATGACCTATGGTCCGTTGGCGGCGGTGATGGTCGAGCTGTTCCCGACCCGCATCCGCTACACCTCGATGTCGCTGCCCTACCACATTGGTAATGGCTGGTTCGGTGGTTTCCTGCCTACCGTATCGTTCGCGCTGGTGGTCTATACCGGGGATATCTTCTACGGGCTGTGGTACCCGGTGCTGGTGACCGGGATCAGCCTGGTGGTAGGGATCTTCTGTCTGAGAGAAACCAAGGATGTAGATATCGACAAAGTCTGATGTCCACATGCCATAAAAAAACCGGCTGTAAAAGCCGGTTTTCTTATGCTTCAAAAAAACTTATGCACGATTTTCAGAAAAAATTCATACAAAGAAATAACTAGAAAATTCATACACTTAGGTATCAATTAAAGCATTTAATCCAAAAACTGCACACAAGTTATCCACAGAAGGTCAAGCCATCTGCTCCTGAGGTTTTTCCGCAGCTGGCGGCAGCGATCCCATGGCCCGCTGGGTCGCTTCGTTCCAAGCTGCAGCGCGGTCGTTGAGTTCGGCAATGGCACGTGGCCCCGTGCCGTTGGCGTACATCGGCTCACCAATTACCACTTCGATTGTACCGGCACGCTTGCCCCAACCGGTCTTGGGCCAGAACTTCCCAGCGTTGTGGGCAATCGGCAGCACCGGCAGCCCGGCATTCACGGCCAGGGCGGTACCGCCGCGCGAGAACTTGCCGATGGTGCCGAACGGTACACGGGTGCCTTCTGGGAAAATCAGCACCCACGTCTTCTGCTTGAGCAGTTCGTCACCCTTGCTCGCCACCTGGCGCAACGCTTCCTTGGGGTTGTCGCGGTTGATCGCGATGGGCCGCAGCATGGCCATGGCCCAGCCGAAGAACGGTACATACAGCAGCTCGCGCTTGAGCACCTGGCTAAGCGGCGAGAAGTACTGGGACAGGAAGAAGGTTTCCCAGGTGCTCTGGTGATTGGACAGAATCACGCAAGGCTCAGCTGGCACGTTCTCGGCGCCAGTGATCTTGTAGTCGATGCCCAGGATGGTGCGCACCAGAAACAGCGCGCAGCGGCACCAGTACACGTTGATGAACTTGTAGCGCTTGGGGAACGACAGGAACGGCGCGACGAAGAAGCTCAGCGAGCACCACAGCAGCGAACTGGTGCCCAGCAGCAGGTAAAAAAGAAAGATTCTGATCGCCTGCAGGATCGACATAGTGGCTTGTACCATTGCGGGGCATGCCCGCCTGAAGAAAAATGCGCCAGAAGGCGCACTGTTTAAATTAGTTCTCTGGCGATAGCTGCCAGATCGTCGAAAATCAGTGTAGTTTCCGGGACGCCTTTTTCCAGGGTCCGCTCGCCCTTGCCGGTCTTCACCAGCACGGGTTGTGCACCGACGGCCAGGGCGGCCTCCAGGTCACCTTTGCTGTCGCCGACGAACCAGACGCCTTCAAGGCCGATCTGGTAATGCTCGGCGATCGCCCGCAGCATGCCGGGCTTGGGCTTGCGGCAATCGCACCCTTCGTCCGGCCCATGCGGGCAATACACGATGTGGCCCACCTCACCGCCCTGCTCGGCCACCAGCGCGCGCAGGCGCGCGTGCATGGCCTCAAGGGTTGCCAGCGGGTAGTAGCCACGGGCAATGCCGGACTGGTTGGTGGCCACGGCCACCGTCCAGCCCGCCTTGCTCAACTGCGCGATCGCATCGACCGAACCGGGGATCGGCACCCATTCTTCCAGCGTCTTGATGTACGCATCGGAGTCGTAGTTGATCACCCCGTCACGGTCGAGAATCAGCAGTTTCAAGGCTTACCCCAGCAGCGAAATGTCAGCCACGCCCAGGAACAGGCCGCGCAGACGGCTGAGCAGGGCATAACGGTTGGCACGTACCTTGGCGTCTTCGGCGTTGACCATGACCGCCTCGAAGAAGGCATCGACCGGGTCACGCAGGGCCGCCAGGCGGGCCAGCGATTCGCTGTACTGACGTGCCGCAGCCATCGGTTGCACGGCCTGGTCGGCCTGCTGGATGGCCGAGTACAGGGAGAACTCGTTGGCATTGTCGAAGTACTTCGGCTCGACCTGCTCGGCGATGGCACCTTCGGCCTTGCTCAGCAGGTTCGACACGCGCTTGTTCACCGCGGCCAGGGCCTCGGCTTCCGGCAGTTTGCGGAACGCCTGCACGGCTTGTACGCGCTGGTCGAAGTCCAGGGCGGAGCCTGGCTGCAGTGCGCGTACCGACAGGTACGTGGCCACGTCGATGCCTTCGTCTTCGTAACGCGCGCGCAGGCGGTCGAAAATGAACTCCAGTACTTGCTCGGCCAGGCCGGGGGCCTTGACCTTGGCGCCGAACTGCTTGACCGCAAACTCGACTGCACCGGTCAGGTCCAGGTCCAGTTGCTTCTCGATCAGGATACGCAGCACGCCCAGAGCCGCACGGCGCAGGGCGTACGGGTCCTTGCTGCCGGTAGGCAGCATGCCGATGCCAAAGATACCCACCAGGGTGTCGAGCTTGTCGGCGATGGCCACAGCAGCACCGGTGAGGGTCTGCGGCAGCTCGGCGCCTGCACCGCGCGGCATGTACTGCTCGTTCAGGGCCAGGGCTACGTCTTCCGGCTCACCGTCGTTGAGCGCGTAGTAGTAACCGGCAACACCCTGCATTTCAGGGAATTCGCCGACCATCTCGGTGGCCAGGTCGCACTTCGACAGCAGGCCGGCACGGCCAGCGCGCTGGGCGTCGCCGCCGATCAGCGGAGCAATGAAGGCGGCCAGCCTGGAAACACGTTCGGCCTTGTCGTACACGGTGCCGAGCTGAGCCTGGAACACCACGTTCTTGAGGCGCTCGTTGAAGGTTTCCAGTGGCTGCTTCTTGTCCTGCTTGAAGAAGAACTCGGCGTCGGTCAGGCGCGGGCGCACGACTTTTTCGTTGCCTTGCACGATCTGCTTCGGGTCGCGGCTTTCGACGTTGGCCACGGTAATGAAGCGCGGCAGCAGCTTGCCTTCGCTGTCCAGCAGGCAGAAGTACTTCTGGTTGTCCTGCATGGTGGTAATCAGGGCTTCCTGCGGCACCTCAAGGAAACGCTCTTCGAACGAGCACACCAGCGGCACTGGCCATTCGACCAGAGCAGTCACTTCGTCCAGCAGCGCCGGCGGCACGATGGCCGTGCCTTCCTGCTGCATGGCAAGCTCAGCGGTACGCTTGCTGATCAGCTCGCGGCGTTCGGCGAAGTCGGCCAGCACGTGAGCTTTACGCAGGTCTTCGACATAGTTGGCCGGGGTAGTGATGACCACGGTTTCCGGATGATGGAAGCGGTGGCCACGGGATTCACGGCCGGCCTTCTGCGACAGAATGGTGCAGTCGACCACCTGGTCGCCCAGCAGCATTACCAGCCATTGGGTCGGGCGCACGAACTCTTCACGGCTGGCCGCCCAGCGCATGCGCTTGGGGATCGGCAGGTCGTTCAGCGAATCTTCGACGATGGTCGGCAGCAGGTCAGTGGTGGCCTTGCCCGGGATGTGCTGGGAGAAGCGCAGCTTGGGGCCGCTCTGGTCGATTTCGGCCAGTTCCACGCCGCACTTCTTGGCGAAGCCCAGCGCAGCCTGGGTCGGCTCGCCTTCGGCGTTGAAGGCAGCCTGCAGGGGCGGGCCGTCGATGTTGATGCTGCGGTCAGGCTGCTGCACGTCCAGCTGGCGAATCAGCACGGCCAGACGACGCGGCGCGGCGTACACCTGCTTGCCGGCGTAGTTCAGGCCAGCAGCCTGCAGGCCTTTTTCGATACCGGCCAGGAAGGCGTCGCCGAGGCTGGCGAGGGCCTTGGGTGGCAGCTCTTCGGTGCCCAGTTCTACCAGAAAATCTTGAGCACTCATTGTGCAGCCTCCAGCTTAGCCAACACTTCGTCACGCAGTTCAGGGGTGGCCATCGGGAAGCCCAGGCGTGCGCGGGCTTGCAGATAGCTTTGCGCCACGTCCCGGGCCAGGGTACGTACACGCAGGATGTAACGCTGGCGCTCGGTTACCGAGATGGCGCGGCGGGCGTCCAGCAGGTTGAAGGTATGCGATGCCTTCAGGACCATTTCATAGGTCGGCAGCGGCAGCTCCAGCTTGATCAGGCGGTTGGCTTCGCTTTCGTAGAAATCGAACAGCTCGAACAGTTTGTCGACGTTTGCATGTTCAAAGTTGTAGGTCGACTGCTCCACCTCGTTCTGGTGGAACACGTCGCCATAGGTGACCTTGCCGAACGGGCCGTCGGCCCACACCAGGTCGTACACCGAATCGACGCCCTGGATGTACATGGCCAGGCGCTCCAGGCCGTAGGTGATTTCACCGGTGACCGGGTAGCACTCGATGCCGCCAACCTGCTGGAAGTAGGTGAACTGGGTCACTTCCATGCCGTTGAGCCAGATTTCCCAGCCCAGACCCCAGGCGCCGAGGGTCGGCGATTCCCAGTTGTCTTCGACGAAACGAATGTCGTGCACCAACGGATCCAGGCCGATGGCTTTCAGCGAGCCGAGGTACAGCTCCTGGAAGTTGGCCGGGTTCGGTTTGAGCACCACCTGGAACTGGTAGTAGTGCTGCAGGCGGTTGGGGTTTTCGCCATACCGCCCGTCGGCAGGACGACGGCTCGGCTGCACATAGGCGGCGTTCCAGGTTTCTGGACCCACGGCGCGCAGGAATGTAGCGGTGTGGAAAGTGCCGGCGCCTACTTCCATATCGTAGGGCTGAAGTACCACACAACCTTGAGCTGCCCAGTAGTTCTGCAGGGCAAGGATCAGGTCTTGGAAGGTACGCACGGCTGGCGTAGGCTGGCTCACGAAATTCACCTGTATCTGGGGATGCGGATGTAAAGAGCGGGAGTATAACCTGATTCGCCTCGCCCTCTACTCATTGGAGCCTTATGCCACGCTGCTTTTGGTGTACCGACGATCCGTTGTACCAGGCCTACCACGACCAGGAATGGGGGATGCCACAGCGCGACCCGGCGTTGCTCTTCGAGATGCTTTTGCTCGAAGGGTTCCAGGCAGGGCTTTCATGGATTACCGTTTTGCGCAAACGCGAGCGTTATCGCCAGGTGATGTACGGCTTCGACCCCGTAAAGCTGGCGGCCATGGGCGACGAACGCATCGAAGAATTGATGCAGGATGCAGGCATCATCCGCAATCGCCTCAAGCTCAAGGCTGCGCGGCGCAACGCCCAGGCCTGGCTGGCTGTGGATAACCCCGCCGAATGGCTGTGGTCGTTCGTCGGCGGCTCGCCAAAGATCAACCACTTCAAGGCGCGCGGCGACGTGCCAGCTGTTACCGATGAAGCCAAGGCAATGAGCAAGGCCTTGCAGAAAGCTGGCTTCACGTTCGTCGGTCCGACCATCTGCTACGCCTTCATGCAGGCCACCGGCATGGTCATGGACCACACCACCGACTGCGATCGCTACGCCGCCTTGTTGCGCTGAGGGGTTACAATGCGCGCCTTGCTGAAATAAGGAATTCGCCTGTGGAAAAGTTCAAGGGCGCCCTGATGGTCGGGGTGCTGCGCCTGTTTGCCAAGCTGCCCTGGGGCGCTGTGCAGCGTGTCGGCGCCGGTATTGGCTGGCTGATGTGGAAAATCCCCAACAGTTCGCGCAACGTGGTACGGATCAACCTGGCCAAGTGCTTCCCGGAGATGGACCCGGTTGCCCGTGAGCAACTGGTGGGCCAGGCGCTGCGGGATATCGGTAAATCCTTTGTCGAAAGTGCCTGTGCCTGGATCTGGCCGCCACAACGCTCGCTGGAGCTGGTCAAGGAAGTGCATGGCCTGGAAGTGCTGGAGCAGGCTTTGGCCTCAGGTAAAGGGGTGGTCGGCATCACCAGCCACCTGGGCAACTGGGAAGTGTTGAACCACTTCTACTGCAACCAGTGCAAACCGATCATCTTCTACCGCCCGCCGAAGCTGAAGGCGGTGGATGATCTGCTGCGCGAGCAGCGCGTGCAGATGGGCAATCGCGTGGCACCGTCGACCAAGGAAGGCATCCTCAGCGTGATCAAGGAAGTGCGCCGTGGTGGCCAGGTGGGTATTCCTGCCGACCCGGAGCCGGCGGAATCGGCGGGCGTGTTCGTGCCGTTCCTCGGCACCCAGGCGCTGACCAGCAAGTTCGTGCCGAACATGCTGGCCGGTGGCAAGGCGGTAGGTGTGTTCCTGCATGCGCTGCGGTTGCCGGATGGCTCGGGCTTCAAGGTGTTCCTGGAGGCGGCGCCAGAGGGGATGTACAGCACCGACGTGAATGTGTCGGCGGCGGCGATGAGCAAGGTGGTCGAGCGCTATGTGCGCGAGTACCCCAGCCAGTACATGTGGAGCATGAAGCGCTTCAAGAAGCGCCCGGCTGGCGAGCCGCGCTGGTATTAAGCCATTCACCGCCCTCTGGTAGGAGCGGGTTTACCCGCGAATGCGATGTTGGATTCACCGACGCATTCGCGGGTAAACCCGCTCCTACAAGGGCCGCGTCAACCCGCTGCTTTGTTGAGCTTCTTCAGGAATACGGTCATCTCTTTTTCGGCCTGCTTGTCACCATGGGCCTGCGCCGCCACGATCCCGTCTTCCCACGCCTTGCGCGCCGCCGCCAGCTCGCCCTGCAGCTGATAGGCCTTGCCCAGCAGCTTCCATGCTGCCGAGTATTTCGGATCCTGCTCTACACAGCGCGCCAGGTGCACCGCTGCTTCAGCGCCGTTGCCTTCATCCAGCCAGGCCTTGCCCAGGCCAAACCTCAGCAGCGGGTTATCCACACCTTTGGCCAGCATCTTCTCCAGCGATTCGCGCATGCCCTCTTCTCCTAGAAGAAACTCAAGCCGACGTGGAACAGCTTCTCCACATCACGAATGTGCTTTTTATCCACAACGAACAGGATCACATGGTCACCCGATTCGATCACGGTGTCGTCGTGGGCAATCATCACCTCTTCGTCACGGATGATCGCGCCGATGGTGGTTCCCGGTGGCAGGGCAATGTTCTCGACCGCCTTGCCGACCACCTTGCTCGACTTCGAATCGCCATGTGCCACCGCCTCGATCGCTTCGGCCGCACCGCGGCGCAGCGAGTGCACGCTGACAATGTCGCCCCGGCGCACGTGCGCCAGCAGGGTACCGATGGTGGCCAGCTGCGGGCTGATGGCAATGTCGATATCACCGCCCTGTACCAGGTCGACATAAGCCGGGTTGTTGATGATGGTCATCACCTTGCCTGCGCCCAGGCGCTTGGCCAGCAGCGACGACATGATGTTGGCTTCGTCATCGTTGGTCAGGGCCAGGAAAATATCGGCGTCGGCGATGTTCTCTTCGAGCATCAGGTCTTTGTCCGAAGCGCTGCCCTGCAGCACCACAGTGCTTTCGAGGGTATCGGAGAGGTGCCGACAACGCGCCGGGCTCATCTCGATGATCTTCACCTGATATCGGCTTTCGATGGCTTCCGCCAGGCGCTCGCCGATCTGCCCGCCGCCCGCGATGACAATGCGTTTATTGGTCTCGTCGATGCGGCGCAGTTCGCCCATCACCGCACGGATATCCTTCTTCGCGGCAATGAAGAACACCTCGTCGTCGGCTTCGATCACCGTGTCGCCACGCGGGGTGATCGGCCGGTCGCGACGGAAGATGGCTGCCACGCGGGTGTCGACGTTGGGCATATGCGCACGGATCTGGCGCAATTGCTGGCCGACCAGCGGGCCGCCATAGTAGGCCTTCACTGCCACGAGCTGGGCCTTGCCCTCGGCGAAGTCGATCACCTGCAGCGAGCCTGGGTGTTCGATCAGGCGCTTGATGTAATTGGTCACCACCTGCTCGGGGCTGATCAGAACGTCGACCGGGATATGGTCGTTGTCGAACAGCTCTTCGCGGGTCAGGTAGGACGATTCGCGCACCCGTGCAATCTTGGTCGGGGTATGGAACAGCGAATAGGCCACCTGGCAGGCAACCATGTTGGTCTCGTCACTGTTGGTTACCGCCACCAGCATGTCGGCGTCGTCGGCACCGGCCTGGCGCAGCACCGTCGGCAGTGAGCCGCGGCCCTGGACGGTGCGGATGTCCAGGCGGTCGCCGAGGTCGCGCAGGCGGTCGCCGTCGGTGTCGACCACGGTAATGTCGTTGGCTTCGCTGGCCAGGTGTTCAGCCAGCGTACCGCCTACCTGCCCTGCGCCGAGGATGATGATCTTCATGCGCTACTCCCTATCCTTTGTTCTTATCCGCGCGAGGCGGCGATCTTGATCAGCTTGGCATAGTAGAAACCGTCGTGGCCGCCTTCCTGGGCCAGCAGCTGACGGCCGTGGGGCTGGCGCAGGCCGGCTTCGGTCGCCAGGTCCAGCTCACGGGCGCCCGGGGTGCGGGCGAGGAAGGCTTTGATCACTTCAGTGTTTTCGGTCGGCAAGCTGGAGCAGGTGGCGTATAGCAGCATGCCGCCCACTTCCAAGGTCGGCCACAGGGCATCCAGCAGCTCGCCTTGCAGCGTGGCCAAAGCCGGGATGTCGTCGGCTTGGCGGGTCAGCTTGATGTCCGGGTGGCGGCGAATCACGCCGGTGGCCGAGCACGGCGCGTCGAGCAGAATGCGCTGGAATGGCTTGCCGTCCCACCAGCTGGCAGTGTCGCGGGCATCGCAGGCGATCAGCTCGGCGTCCAGCTGCAGGCGGTCGAGGTTTTCTCGCACGCGGGTCAGCCGCTTGGCTTCGAGATCGATGGCCACCATGTGCGCCAGGCCAGCCTCGGCCTCCAGCAGGTGGCAGGTTTTGCCGCCCGGTGCGCAGCAAGCATCGAGCACGCGTTGACCGGGGGCCAGTTCCAGCAGGTCGGCAGATAGCTGCGCAGCTTCGTCCTGCACGCTCACCCAGCCTTCGGCGAAGCCTGGCAGGCCGCGCACGTCGCAGGCTTCGGCCAGCACGATGCCATCCCGGCTGTACTGGCATGCGCTGGCGCCGATGCCGGCTTCGGCCAGCAGTGCCAGGTAGGCATCGCGGCTATGGTGACGGCGATTGACCCGCAGAATCATCGGTGGGTGGGCATTGTTGGCGGCGCAGATGGCTTCCCACTGCTCTGGCCAGAAAGCTTTCAGCGCTTTTTGCAGCCAGCGCGGGTGCGCGGTACGCACCACCGGGTCGCGCTCCATGCCGGCGAGCAGCTCCTCGCCTTCGCGCTGTGCACGGCGCAGTACGGCATTGAGCAGGCCCTTGGCCCACGGCTTCTTCAGTTTGTCGGCACAGCCCACGGTCTCGCCGATGGCGGCATGGGCCGGAATGCGCGTGTAGAACAGCTGGTACAGGCCAACCAGCAGCAGGGCCTGAACATCGGCATCGGCTGCTTTGAAGGGTTTTTGCAGCAGCTGTGCGGCCAGCAGGTCGAGGCGTGGCTGCCAGCGTGCGGTGCCGAACGCCAGGTCTTGGGTCAGGCCGCGGTCGCGTTCATCTACCTTGTCCAGTTGCGCCGGCAGCGAGCTGTTCAGCGAAGCCTTGCCGCTGAGCACAGCAGCAAGCGCACGGGCGGCGGCGAGGCGTGGGTTCATTGGCCCAGCACCTTGCCGGCGGCGAACTTCTCGCGGCGGCTGTTGAACAGGTCACTGAAGCTCAATGCCTTGCCGCCAGGCAGTTGCAGGCGGGTCAGGCTCAGGGCTTGGTCACCGCACGCAACTACGAGGCCGTCCTTGCTGGCGGAAAGTATCTCGCCCGGGGCGCCTTGGCCTGTGGACAGGTTGGCGGCCAGCACCTTGACGCTTTCACCGTCCAGCATGCTGTGGCACACCGGCCATGGGTTGAAGGCGCGGATCAGGCGTTCCAGCTCGACGGCCGGGCGGGTCCAGTCGATACGCGCTTCGTCCTTGTTCAGTTTGTGCGCGTAGGTGGCCAGCGCATCGTCCTGTATTTCGCCTTGCAGCGAACCGTCAGCCAGGCCGGCGATGGCCTGAACGACTGCGGGCGGGCCCATTTCGGCCAGGCGATCGTGCAAGGTGCCGCCGGTGTCCTCGGCGCTGATCGGGGTGACGACCTTGAGCAGCATCGGGCCGGTGTCCAGGCCGGCCTCCATGCGCATCACGGTCACGCCGCTTTCAGCGTCGCCAGCTTCCACGGCACGCTGGATCGGCGCGGCACCGCGCCAGCGTGGCAGCAGGGAAGCGTGGCTGTTGATGCAACCCAGGCGCGGGATATCCAGCACCACCTGCGGCAGGATCAGGCCGTAGGCGACCACTACCATCAGGTCTGGTTTCAGTGCGGCCAGTTCGGCCTGCGCATCGGCATTGCGCAGGGTCTGCGGCTGGAACACCGGGATGTCATGGGCCACGGCCAGTGCCTTGACCGCACTTGGCATCAGCTTTTGGCCACGGCCGGCCGGGCGGTCGGGCTGGGTGTAGACGGCCACGATCTCGTAGGGGCTGTCGAGCAGGGCCTTGAGGTGTTCGGCGGCAAACTCTGGAGTGCCTGCAAAGACGATGCGCATGGAGTTCTCGCTTCAAAAAAGAAAAAGGCTTGCCGGAGCAAGCCTTCAGGAAGGTGGGGATCAGGCTTGCTGGCGATGCTGCTTTTCCAGCTTCTTCTTGATCCGGTCGCGCTTGAGCTGCGACAGGTAGTCGACGAACAGCTTGCCGTTGAGGTGATCGAATTCGTGCTGTACGCACACCGCCAGCAGGCCTTCGCATTCCAGTTCGAATGGCTTGCCGTCGCGGTCCTGGGCCTTGACCCGGACACGCAGCGGACGGTCAACGTTCTCGTAGAAGCCCGGTACCGACAGGCAGCCCTCCTGGTACTGGCCCATGTCATGGGTCAGCTCTTCGACCGACGGGTTGATGAAGACGCGCGGTTCGCTGCGGTCTTCGCTGAGGTCCATGACCACAACCTGCTTGTGCACGTTCACCTGGGTAGCGGCCAGGCCGATGCCAGGGGCTTCGTACATGGTTTCAAACATGTCGTCGATCAGCTGACGCAGGGCGTCGTCGAACTCCGTCACCGGTTTGGCGAGGGTGCGCAGGCGCGGGTCCGGGAATTCGAGAATGTTCAAGATGGCCATAAGGTCAGGCAGTCACTGTGCGTTCGGTTGAAAACTGAGCACACATAATAAAGGGAAACGGGGATTTCGGCACCTGGCAAGCTCGTCTAGGGTGACTATGGGCTTGATAGCCCCCAATCAATGGACAGCTTTTCAAAGTGTTACTCACAGAGTTATCCACAGGTTGTGCCACGTAGATGGCCCTGTTTCGATCAAGGACGATCCCCATGCCCAGTTACCATTCGTCGCTCTGCCCGCCTGCTGAACTGGAGGCCCGATTACGCCTGCATCGCTTGCCCGAGACAGGATTGCGACGTTTTCGCACCTTGCTGGATGCGTTCGGCAGCGCCTCTAGTGCGCTTAGCGCTCCCGGTTCGGCCTGGCGAGCGTTGGGCATCCCCCAAGCCACCATCGATGCCCGGCGCAGTGCCGAGGTACGCGAGGGCGCGCTCGCCGCAATGGCCTGGTTAGAGCGCCCTGGCCAGCATTTGCTGATGTGGGACGGCCCAGACTACCCAGCCTTGCTGGCAGAAATCGACGATGCCCCGCCGCTGCTTTTTGTCGCTGGCGAACCTGCCTTGCTCGATCGTCCTCAGCTGGCGATCGTGGGCAGCAGACGTGCCACACCCCCGGCGCTCGACACCGCCCGGGCATTTTCCCGTTACCTCGCGCAGGCTGGTTTCACCATTACCAGCGGGCTGGCGGTAGGTGTCGACGGTGCCGCTCATCGGGCCGCGTTGCAGGCTGGCGGCGGCACGATTGCCGTGCTCGGTACGGGCTTGCAAAAACTTTATCCACAGCGCCATCGGGACCTTGCGCAGGCGATGATCGACAACGGCAGCGCGCTGGTTTCCGAGTATCCCCTGGATGCCGGGCCGCTGCCTGGCAACTTCCCACGGCGCAACCGCATCATCAGTGGCCTGTCGCTAGGTGTACTGGTGGTTGAGGCGAGCCTCGCCAGCGGCTCGCTGATCACGGCGCGCCTGGCCGCAGAGCAAGGCCGTGAGGTGTACGCCATTCCGGGCTCCATTCATCACCCGGGGGCCAAGGGCTGTCACCAGCTGATTCGTGATGGGGCGCTGCTGGTGGAAACTGTGGAGCAGATCCTGGAAAGCTTGCAGGGTTGGCAGAACCTGCCGCCTGCGGTTGTGGACAGATTCGACCACCCCCTGCTCGCCCTGCTGCATGCCGCCCCCCAGACCAGTGAAAGCCTGGCCCACTGCAGCGAGCAGCCGCTGGCCGACGTGCTGGCGCAGTTGACCGAGCTGGAGCTGGAAGGCCGGGTCAGCAATGAAGCCGGGCGTTGGTTTGCCCGCGCGGGCTAAGTACACTGCTCACATGCAAGGTATATAGGCGGAGAAACAGCAATGGTGAGCAGTTTTCGTGTGCAACAAGCCGCACGTGAGATCCGGGCAGGCGCGGTGATTGCCTACCCGACGGAAGCGGTCTGGGGCCTGGGCTGCGACCCATGGAACGAGGACGCGGTGTATCGCCTGCTGGCGCTGAAGTCGCGTCCTGTGGATAAAGGGCTGATTCTGATCGCTGACAACATCCGTCAGTTCGACTTCCTGTTCGAGGACTTCCCCGAAGACTGGATCGACCGCATGGGCAGCACCTGGCCGGGGCCGAACACCTGGCTGGTGCCGCACCAGGACCTGTTGCCCGAGTGGGTGACCGGGCAGCATGACACGGTGGCGCTGCGGGTCAGTGATCACCCGGTGGTGCGTGAGCTGTGCGCGCTGGTGGGGCCGCTGATTTCCACCTCGTGCAACCCTGGCGGGCGCCCGGCGGCGAAGACCCGCTTGCGGGTTGAGCAGTACTTCCATGGCCAGTTGGACCTGGTGCTCGGTGGTGCGCTGGGCGGGCGGAAGAACCCGAGTGTGATTCGCGACCTGGCAACCGGCGAAGTCGTTCGCCCGGGTTGATACCAATCCACAGGCCTGGCTCGGGACTCGTGCCCCTGTGGGAGCGGGCGCGCCCGCGAAGAATACAACTCGGTGCCTGGCACGGGCTTCGCCCGTGTTCGCGGGCATGCCCGCTCCCACAGGTCCGGGCCTAGCCACCGCAGATTTTTCTGATTTTGTCTCGAATGGTTGTCCGGTTTGAGGATTGGGAAATATCCTACGACCCGCGTCTCCTTCCATCACCTTCTAAGTGGGAACCTCTGCCTCTAGGCTCTATCCGTCGCCGAATAACTTGGCGATCGGGTGTGGTAGCCCGGATGCATTTTTTCCATGACAGTCTATGGTGGCTGTGCGTGGGAGGCTTTCGAGCCTGCCTGGATTGGAAAATGCCCGGGTCTACCACCTCGCGTACAGTCGCCACCCATTCACGTGGTAGTGAGGGTTGGCGGCCTTGAGGAGCATTTTCCAATGATGAAGAAAATAGTCCCCGATCCACCTCTCCCATGCACCTCCACCCGCCCCTTCGGCCGCTGCGATGCCGGCCACGATCCACTCTTCACCGTCAACCCAAACATTTCTGCCGAGGACGCTCTGGTCCACGTAGCCCTGTACCTGCGCAGCGCTTACGAAACCGGCTACAAAGCTTTGGACTACATGCGTGAAGAAGGCCGTGGCATGTTCTGGTCGAACCTGCATGCGATTGAGATGGCAGAGGGTGTGATCGAGGCGATACTCGATGGCATCGAGTCGACGCCATCGCCGTCACGCCCAGGCTCCAAGGCATAGTGCTGCTATCGAGGCCGACGCAGTACCTGTGGGAGCGGGCTTGCCCGCGAACACCGGCAAAGCCGGTGCCATCCATTGCGGTGGCTTCTTCGCGGGTAAACCCGCTCCTACAGGGAATGTGTGTGGCTCAGGGGATTAGTACAGTCGATCCTACAGTCCGCCGCGCCGACAGCTCTGCCTGCGCCTTGGCCGCCTCGCTCAGTGGATACCGCTGCTGGATATCCACAACCAGCTTCCCGCTCGCAATCATCGCAAACAGGTCATCGGCCATGGCCTGGGTGTTCTCGGCATTGTTGGCATAGGTGGCCAAGGTCGGCCGGGTGACATACAGCGAGCCCTTCTGCGCCAGGATCCCCAGGTTCACCCCGCTCACCGCACCGGAAGCGTTGCCAAAGCTCACCATCAGCCCACGCGGGCGCAGGCAGTCCAGCGAGGTCAGCCAGGTGTCGGCACCCACGCCGTCATACACCACCGGGCATTTCTTGCCGTCGGTCAGCTCCAGTACGCGCTTGGCCACATCTTCATGGCTGTAGTCGATGGTCGCCCATGCCCCCAGCGCCTTGGCCCGTTCGGCCTTCTCGGCAGAGCTCACGGTGCCTATCAGCTTGGCGCCCAGGGCCTTGGCCCATTGGCAGGCCAGCGACCCTACACCACCGGCTGCGGCATGGAACAGGATCACATCGCCCGCCTTCACTTCATAGGTCTGCTTTAGCAGGTACTGAACGGTCAAACCCTTGAGCATCACCGCTGCCGCCTGCTCGAAGCTAATGGTGTCCGGCAGCTTGACCAGGTTGGCTTCCGGTAGCGTATGAACCTCGCTGTAGGCGCCCAGCGGGCCGCCGGCATGTGCCACACGGTCTCCTACCTTCAATCGGGACACGCCTTCGCCCACGGCCTCTACCACACCTGCCGCTTCGGTACCCAGGCCAGAAGGCAGGGACGGCGGCGCATACAGCCCGCTTCGGAAGTAGGTATCGATGAAGTTCAGGCCGATCGCATGGTTACGCACACGCACCTGCTGTGGCCCGGGCGGGGTGGGTTCGAATTCCACAAACTGCAGCACTTCCGGGCCGCCATGCTGGCTGAACTGGATACGCTTGGCCATCTCGCACTCCTGTAGTCGGGATCGGGAAAGGCCTTCTATCGGACGCCTTTGCTTGGTCGTCGTCAACTGCGGCGCGCGCGCTGGCGGTGGTATGCTACGCGGCGAATTCTTCCCTGCCCGTTCCTGGTGACCCGATGACTAGCCGCACCGAGGCCGTGAAAGCCTACCTGCTCGACCTGCAAGACCGCATCTGCTCTGCCCTCGAAACAGAAGACGGCGGTGCCCGCTTCGTCGAGGACGCCTGGGTGCGCGAAGCCGGTGGCGGGGGCCGCACGCGGGTTATCGGTGAGGGCAACGTGATCGAAAAAGGCGGGGTCAACTTCTCCCATGTGTTTGGTGCCGGCCTGCCGCCGTCGGCCAGTGCCCACCGCCCCGAGCTGGCAGGCCGTGGCTTCGAAGCCTTGGGCGTGTCGCTGGTGATACACCCGCACAACCCGCATGTGCCGACTTCCCACGCCAACGTTCGCTTCTTCATCGCCGAAAAGGAAGGTGAAGAGGCCGTATGGTGGTTCGGCGGCGGCTTTGACCTGACGCCATACTATGGCAACGAAGAAGACTGCGTTCACTGGCACCGAGTGGCCGAGCAGGCCTGCGCGCCGTTTGGCGCCGATGTGTACCCACGCTATAAGGCCTGGTGCGACCGCTACTTCCACCTCAAGCACCGTGGTGAGCCACGTGGTATCGGCGGCTTGTTCTTCGATGACCTGAACGAGTGGGACTTCGACACGTGCTTCGCCTTCATCCGCGCCATCGGCGATGCCTACATCAACGCCTACCTGCCGATCGTCCAGCGCCGCAAAGACACGCCTTACACCCCGCAACAGCGCGAGTTCCAGGAATACCGCCGCGGCCGCTACGTGGAGTTCAATCTGGTCTACGACCGTGGCACCCTGTTCGGCCTGCAATCCGGTGGCCGTACCGAGTCCATCCTCATGTCGCTGCCGCCTCAGGTGCGCTGGGGCTACGACTGGAAGGCTGCACCCGGCAGCGAAGAAGCGCGCCTGACCGAGTATTTCCTGCAGGACCGCGACTGGCTCGGCCAGTAAGCCTGTGGATAACCAAGGAGCCGTCATGGACCAGTACGTCGTTTTTGGTAACCCCATCGGCCACAGCAAGTCGCCGCTGATCCACCGCCTGTTCGCCGAGCAGACCGGTCAGGACCTGGAATATGCCACGCTGCTGGCGCCACTGGACGAGTTCAGCGACTGCGCGCGCGGCTTCTTCAAGCAAGGCAGTGGCGGCAATGTCACCGTGCCGTTCAAGGAAGAGGCCTACCGCCTGTGCGACAGCCTGACCCCGCGTGCCCGGCGCGCTGGCGCAGTGAACACGCTGAGCAAGCTGGCTGATGGCACCCTGCAGGGCGACAACACCGACGGCGCTGGCCTGGTGCGCGACCTGACGGTGAATGCCGGGGTCGAGCTGGCGGGCAAGCGCATTCTCATCCTCGGTGCCGGTGGCGCCGTGCGCGGCGTGCTGGAGCCTATTCTGGCGCACAAGCCGCAGTCGCTGGTGATTGCCAACCGTACCGTGGAAAAGGCCGAGCAGCTGGCGCGCGAGTTCGATGAACTGGGGCCGGTGGTGGCCAGCGGGTTTGCCTGGTTGCAGGAGCCTGTGGATGTAATCATCAACGCCACCTCGGCGAGCCTGGCCGGGGAGTTGCCGCCTATTGCCGACAGCCTGGTCGAGGCGGGTCGTACGGTTTGCTACGACATGATGTATGGCAAGGAGCCGACGCCGTTTTGCCAGTGGGCTACCAAGCTGGGGGCTGCCAAGGTATTGGATGGACTGGGGATGCTGGCTGAGCAGGCGGCTGAGGCCTTCTTTATCTGGCGTGGCGTGAGGCCGGATACGGCGCCGGTGTTGGCTGAACTGCGCCGGCAACTCGCTCGGGGCTGAGATGGCCGGGGCCGCTTTGCGGCCCTATCGCGACACGAGGCCGCTCCCACAAAGTAAGTCGTACGCCGATCCTCTGTGGGAGCGGCCTCGTGTCGCGATGGGCTGCAAAGCAGCCCCAGGACCCAACCTCATTCCTCAAACCGGATCGGGCACAACTCCACCCCTTCCAGCTTCTGCAACTCCTCGATCACTTGGGGCCTGGCCCGGTGCAAGGTCAAACTCCCCCCCAATCGCCGCAACCTTCGTGCCTCACGGTGCAACATATCCACACCCGAGTAATCGATGAAATTCACCTGCCGGGCATCGATCACTACATGCGGCCCTTGGCAGCGCTGCAAGCGCACCTGCAGGTAATGCGCCGCACCAAAGAAAATCGACCCACCTACCCGCAAGACATCCGCGTCCCCTTCACGGCTTTGTTGGATCCGTGGTCGTGAGGTGCGCTTCAAATAGAAGAACAGCGAAGCCAGCACCCCGGCATAGATGGCTGTCTGCAGCTCCAGCAGCAATGTCGCTGCAGCTGTCAGCGCCATCACCAGAAACTCCGAGCGGCTGACCCGGAACAATGCACGGATCCCTCGGTGGTCCACCAACCCCCAGCAGATCAGCAGAATGCTGCCGGCCATGGCCGGTATCGGCAGGTGCGCGATCAGGCCGGCGCCGGTCACGGCGAACAACGCCACCCACAGCGCTGAAAACACCCCGGCCATCGGTGAACGGGCGCCCGCCTCGTAGCTCAGGCCCGAGCGGGTGAAGGAGCCGGCAGACAGGTAACCAGAGAAAAATGCACCGGCAATGTTCGACAGGCCCTGTGCGCGTATTTCCTGGTCCGGGTCGATCAGCTGTTCTGAACGTGCCGATAGCGAGCGGGCAATCGACAGGCTGGTGACCAACCCCAGCATGCCTACCGCCACGGCGCTGGGCAGCAGACGCAGCATGAGCTCCACGTCCAGCAAAGGCAGCGGGCTGAAAGGCGGGAGTTGCCCTGTGAACGCTGCCACCCGCGGCACATGGCCAAAGAAGCCCGGCAACAGCCAGGCCAGCAAGCTGACCAGGATCAGGCTTATCAACAGGCTCGGCCAGCGTGGGCGCCAGAGCTTGAAGGCCACGCCGATCACTACGGTGGCCAGGCCCAGCAGCAAGGAAGGCAAGTCGACCTCGCCTGCGTGGCTGGCCAGGTCTTGCACGGTCTTCAGCGCGGTGGCCTGGCTGGGCAGGGCCATGCCCAGCAGGTTGGGTAGCTGGCCCAAGGCAATGACGATGGCGGCACCCAGCGTGAAGCCGAGCACCACGGAATGGGAGACGAAGTTGACCAGCGCGCCGAAGCGCAACAGCCCGAGCAGCAGCTGGAAAATGCCGCCAAGGAAGGTCAGCAGCAACACCAGCGTGATGTAGTCAGCGCTACCGGCCACGGCCAGCGGGCTGATGCTGGCGTAGAGCACGATGGAAATGGCAGCGGTCGGGCCGCAGATCAGGTGCCAGGAAGAGCCCCACAGGCAGGCGATCAGTACCGGCACGATGGCGGCGTAAAGCCCGTATTCGGCGGGCAGGCCGGCGATCAGGGCGTAGGCGATGGATTGCGGCAGGGCGAGGATGGCGCCGCTCAGGCCTACCAGCAGGTCCTGGCGCAGGCTGCGGCCCGATTGGCGGGGAAGCCAGCTGAGGAAGGGCAGCAGTAAAGAGAGGCGATGCATGGGTTATTCACAATCCTTAAGGGGTCGCCAAGCCCTGTGGGAGCGGGCATGCCCGCGAAAAAGCCAACGCGTTGCTTGGCACCGGCTTCGCCGGTGTTCGCGGGCGCGCCCGCTCCCACAGGGTTGGTGTGTTGCTTTGTGAGATTACAGTTTGGCTTTGACGGCCTCCAGGGCATCACCATCGGCCCTGGTGGTAACCCCGGCCAACCACCCATCCAACCGTTCAGGATGCGCTTTCACCCAGGCCTTGGCCGCTTCATCGAAGCTGATCTTCTTGTCCACAACCTCTGCCATGATGCTGTTTTCCATGTCCAGTGTGAACTTGAGGTTACCTAGCAGCTTCGCCGCATTCGGGCAGGCTTGTGGATAACCCTTGCGGGTCAGCGTGTATACCTCGCCCTTGCTGCCGAACCATTTTTCACCACCGGTCAGGTAATGCATTTTCAGTTTCACGTTCATCGGGTGCGGGGTCCAGCCAAGGAAGGTGATGAATTGCTGCTTCTTCACCGCCCGGTCGACCTGAGCCAGCATCGCCTGCTCGCTGGACTCCACCAGCTTCCACTGGCCGAGGTTGAATTCATTCTCTTCGATGATTTTCTTGAGTGACAGGTTGGCCGGGGCGCCGGAGCCGATTCCGTACAGCTTTTTGTCGAACTGCCCGGCGTGTTTTTGCAGGTCAGCGAAGTCCTTCACCCCGGCATTCCACACATAGTCGGGCACTGCGAGGGTGAACTCGGTTCCCTCCAGGTTGCGCGACAGCTGCTGCACATCGCCGTTGGCGATGAACTTGTCATGGAAGCCTTGCTGCGCCGGCATCCAGTTGCCGAGGAAGGCGTCAACCTGGCCGTCCTTGAGGCCGCCGTAGATGATCGGTACGGCCAGGCTGTCGATCTTCACCTGGTAACCCAGGCTTTCCAGTAACAGGCGTGCCACGGCATTGGTCGAGGCAATATCACTCCAGCCGGGGTCGGCCATTTTCACGGTACTGCATTGCGCATCGCTGTCTGCGGCGTGGGCCGTGGTGGCGCTCAGGGCCAGGACGAACACGGCGGCGGAGAACTTGTGCATGGCGGCCTCTCTTCTCAATCCAGGGGGGCGGGCTGTGGATAACGTGCCTTGCGCTCGAGGTCATCGAGATCGATGTGGTTGCGCATGTACTGTTGGCTGGCGTCCACCAGTGGTTGGTGATCCCAGCTTTTCAGCTTGCCGATGGCCAGCGCTTCGGCCACCAGCCGGCGGCGGCGCTGGCTGGCCAGCACCTGCTGGCGCAGGCTGGGGATGTCCCAGCGCTGTTGTGCTTCATCGACAAATGCCTGCAGCAGCACCTGGTGGTCCGGGCTGCCGGTGAGGTTCTCCCGCTCGTGCGGGTCGCGGCTCAGGTCATAGAGTAGGCATGGGTCGTCTTCGCTGTACACGAACTTGTAGGGCCCGCGGCGGATCATCATCAGCGGGCCGACGGTGCCTTCGGCCATATACTCGCCGATCACCTCGTCGTGACCGCCCTGCCCTTGCAGGTGGCCCAGCAGTGAGCGGCCGTCCAGATGCAGGTCTTTATCCACAGCGCCGCCAGCCAGTTCGACCAAGGTTGGCAACAGGTCGCAGGTCGACACCGAGGCAGTGACCCGGCCCGCTGCGAAGCGCTTCGGCGCATGGATCAGCAGCGGCACCCGCGCCGACATTTCGAACCAATGCATTTTGTACCAGAGGCCACGCTCGCCAAGCATGTCGCCGTGGTCGCCGGAAAACACGATCAGTGTGTCATCGGCCAGGTTGCATTCCTCCAGGGTCTGCAGCAATTGGCCAATATTGTCATCGATATAGCTGCAAGCGCCGAAGTAGGCGCGGCGGGCGTCGCGGACCTTGTCCACAGGCAGCGGCTTGTTCCACAGGTCGTAGACTTTCAGCAGGCGCTGGGAGTGCGGGTCGAGTGCTGCCTGGCTGAACTCGGCACGGGGCATGGGGATATCCACACCTTCGTAGCGGTCCCAGTAGCGTTTGGCAATGGTGTAGGGGTCGTGCGGGTGCGTCATCGAAACGGTCAGGCAAAATGGCCGGCCATCGTTTTCGCGCACATGGTCGTACAGGTACTGGCGCGCCTTGAACACCACCTCCTCGTCGAAATCCAGCTGATTGGTGCGCACGCACGGACCGGCCTGCAGCACCGAGGACATGTTGTGGTACCAGCTTGGACGCACATCGGGTTCGTCCCAGTTCACCGCCCAACCATAGTCGGCCGGGTAGATGTCGCTGGTCAGGCGTTCTTCGTAGCCGTGTAACTGGTCCGGGCCGCAGAAGTGCATCTTGCCCGACAGCGCGGTGCGGTAGCCCAGGAGACGCAGGTAATGGGCGTAGGTCGGCACATCGGCAGGGAAGTCGGCCGCGTTATCGTAGGCGCCAATGCGGCTGGGCAACTGACCGCTGACCAAGGTGAAGCGTGATGGCGCGCACAGTGGGCTGTTGCAGTAGGCCGAGTCGAACACCACGGCTTGCTCGGCCAGGCGGCCGAGGTGCGGCATCTGGATGGGCGAAGGGCCGTAGATGGGCAGCAAGGGCGCGGCCATCTGGTCGGCCATGATGAACAGGATATTCGGACGCGTCATGGTGGCTCCCATCGTTGAGGGTTATGCGAACTGCTTGCCTACAAAGATGCGACTGTGGATAACATGGGTAAAGCCCATGGCGGGCAATGACTGGGATTAGCCAAGCTTATGTTTGACCACCTTGCCGGATTGTCGCTGGATACCCTGCGCGTATTCGAGGCTGCTGCACGCCTGCGTGGCTTTACCGCTGCGGCGCTGGAGTTGGGTACCACGCAGCCGGCAGTGAGCCAGCAGGTGAAGCGCTTGGAGGCACAGTTGGGCACGCGCCTGTTTGACCGCATTTACCGGGGCATCGAGCTGACCGAGGCTGGCCAGGTGCTGTTCGAACAGGTGCATCAGGGGCTGCAGGCCATGGATGACGGTATTGCCCAGGCCAGCGGGCGCGGCCAGCGCGAAGTGCTGCAGGTCGCCACCGACTTTGCCTTTGCGGCGTTCTGGCTGATGCCAAGGCTGCAGCGCTTTCATCAGGCTTATCCACAGGTGGATGTGAGCCTGGTGACGGGTGAGCGCAGCCAGGGCATGTTGCGCCCGGACATCGATGTGGCGGTGCTGTTTGGCGATGGACGCTTTCACCAAGGAGAAAGCCGCTGGCTATTCGATGAGGAAGTGTTCCCGGTGTGCAGCCCCCATTTGATTCATGGCAAAGCCTTGTCAGCTGTGGCTTTGCAACGATTGCCGCTGCTGCATCTGAAGGGCGAGCAGGCCAGCCGCTGGTTTGACTGGGCGGGGGTATTTCGTGGGTTTGGTGTGGACAGCCCAGCGCCGGCGGGGCAGTTGCGGTTTGATAACTATACCTTGCTGATTCAGGCAGCGATTGCCGGGCAAGGGGTGGCGATTGGCTGGGCTCACCTGGTGGATGGATTGGTGGAGCAAGGGTTGCTGTGTCGGCCGCTGGAGGGGAGCTTGCGCTCGGAACGCGGCTATTACGCAGTTTTGCCGCCGCGCAAGCGGCGTGGGGCGTTGATCGAGCGGTTCGTGGATTGGTTGGAGCAGGAGCGCAGCCTTTGAGATCTTGGGGCCGCTTTGCGGGCCATCGCGACACAAGGCCGCTCCCAAAAAGACACTGCGTACGCCGGCCCATGTGGGAGCGGCCTTGCGTCGCGATGGGCTGCGCAGCAGCCCCGGCAATCTAGACCACGAAGTTCAGATGCTCGCCCCGGTGCAAGTCCAGCTCCAGCATGTCCACCATCCCCGCTGCGATCCTGGCCAAGCGCCGCAACGGCTCAGTCAGCCCAGGCTCCAGCGTCCCTTCGGTATTGCGAAAATGCTCCATGCCCAACCCGGCCAGTTCCTGCGGTGCATTGATCAGCGTCCAGTGCAACGCACTGCGCTGCAACCCATCAACCACTTGGGCCACGCAATCCCGCTCCATCTCGCTGTACTTGCTCGGCTCATCCAGCACATCGAAATCGCCCACAAGCAGCAGCCGGCGTATAGTCGTATGCGCAAGCCCCGCCACCAGCGCCTCGCTCAAGCGTGCCTGCCCTGGCAGGTCACCCGGCGCCAGCGCTGGTAACAGGGCGATCACCGCCGAGCCGCCCGCTGCGCCCTGCTCCGCCTGGTGGGCATCACCCAGCCCCCCTATCTTGAAGTGCAGGCCCGGGCGCGGCGAATGGCGGTTGAGGTCGTCGACCACGGCGATGACTTCGTGCTGGCGCGACAGCAGCTCGACCATCAGGGCATTGCCCAGGCTGCTTTCAGGCCCGAACAGGACCAGTTTGAACACTGGGGTTTCGGCGTTTTTCACTGCATCACTCCCGTTGCAGGTGGTGATGGTTGGACCGCAATCAGGAGTTATCGTGCAGAGGATCAAGGGTTACCACGCCCACGTTTATTACGACGCAGCCACCATGGAGCAGGCCCGGGAACTGTGCGAGGAGGCGGCGCGGCTGTTCCCCGTGACCATGGGGCGCATGCACCAGAAACCGGTTGGGCCGCATCCGGACTGGAGTTGCCAGCTGGCGTTCGGGCCCGAAGTGGTGGGGGTGGTATTGCCTTGGTTGGCGCTGTACCGCAAGGGCCTGGTGGTATTCATGCATCCGGAAACCGGGGATGAACTGGCGGATCACCGGGATCATGCGATCTGGATGGGGGCCGTGCGGCCCTTGAATCTGTCGATTTTTGGGGGCTAGGCGGGGGTAGCCTGTGCTGGCCTCTTCGCGGGTGAACCCGCTCCTACAACGATAGCGCAGAGCCAGAGGGTGGCGCTGGCCCCGTAGGAGCGGGTTTACCCGCGAAGCAGACGACGCGGTTTAGCGGCGTGCGCCACGCACCCCTTCAGCCAATGCCGAGCACAGGCTCAATACATCGGTCACCGCCTGATCGGCGCTTTGGGCTTGGGCGATCTTGTCGACCAGTGCCGAGCCCACCACCACGCCATCGGCCAGGCGGGCAATGTTCGCAGCCTGTTCCGGCGTGCGAATGCCGAAGCCAACGCTGATCGGCAGATCGGTATGCCGGCGCAGGCGGGCAATGGCTTCGGTCACATGCTCGGTGGTCGCCGAACCGGCACCGGTCACACCAGCCACCGACACGTAGTAGACGAACCCGGAGCTGCGCTCCAGCACGCGCGGCAGGCGCGCGTCGTCGGTGGTCGGGGTGGTCAGGCGGATGAAGTCGATGCCTGCAGCCTGGGCCGGGGTAGCCAGTTCGGCGTCGTGCTCTGGCGGAAGGTCGACGATGATCAGGCCATCGACGCCCGCGGCCTTGGCTTGAGCCACGAACGTGTCCACACCAAAGCGGTGGATAGGGTTGTAGTAGCCCATCAGCACGATCGGCGTGGTCTGGTTATCCACACGGAATTCGCGAACCATCTGCAGGGTCTTGGCCAAGGTCTGACCAGCCTCAAGGGCGCGCAGGGTGGCCAGCTGAATGGCCACGCCATCGGCCATCGGGTCGGTGAACGGCATGCCCAGCTCGATCACGTCGGCGCCAGCAGCCGGCAGGCCCTTGAGGATCTGCAACGAGGCGTCGTAGCCCGGGTCGCCAGCTGTGACGAAGGTGACCAGTGCCGAGCGGCCTTCGGCCTTCAGCTCGGCGAAGCGTTGTTCAAGACGGCTCATGCGTGTTTCTCCTGGGCGGCCATGTGGTTCATGACGGTTTGCATGTCTTTGTCGCCGCGGCCCGACAGGCACACGACCATCAGGTGGTCCTTGGGCAGCTTCGGTGCGCGCTTGATCGCTTCGGCCAAGGCGTGGGAGCTTTCCAGGGCTGGAATGATGCCTTCCAGACGGCAGGTTGCGTGGAATGCATCCAATGCTTCGTCATCGGTGATGCTGACGTACTCGACGCGCTTCACCTCATGCAGATAGGCGTGCTCCGGGCCGATGCCCGGGTAGTCCAGGCCTGCGGAAATCGAGTGGGCATCGGTGATCTGGCCGTCTTGGTCCTGCAGCAGGTAGGTGCGGTTGCCGTGCAATACGCCCGGTACGCCGCCGTTCAGGCTGGCGGCATGCTTGTCGGTGTGTACGCCGTGGCCACCGGCTTCAACGCCGATGATCTGCACGCTCGGCTCTTCGAGGAATTCATGGAACAGGCCCATGGCATTGGAGCCGCCGCCGACGCAGGCAACCAGGCTGTCTGGCAGACGGCCTTCCTTCTCTTGCAACTGGGCACGGGTCTCTTTGCCGATGATCGACTGGAAATCGCGGACCATGGCGGGGTACGGGTGTGGGCCAGCCACGGTGCCGATCAGGTAGAAGGTGTCTTCGACGTTGGTAACCCAGTCACGCAGGGCTTCGTTCATGGCGTCTTTCAGGGTGCCGGTGCCGGCGGTAACCGGCACGATCTCGGCGCCCAGCAGCTTCATGCGGAACACGTTCGCCTGCTGGCGCTCGATGTCGGTGGCGCCCATGTAGATCACGCAAGGCAGGCCGAAGCGCGCGGCGACGGTGGCGGTGGCGACACCGTGCATGCCGGCGCCGGTTTCGGCGATCAGGCGCTTTTTGCCCATGCGCTTGGCCAGCAGCACTTGGCCGATGCAGTTGTTCACCTTGTGCGCGCCGGTATGGTTGAGCTCTTCACGCTTGAAGAAAATCTTCGCCCCGCCGCAATGCTCGGTCAGGCGCTCGGCGAAGTACAGCGGGTTGGGGCGGCCGATGTAGTCGCGCTGAAAGTAAGCCAGCTCTTCAAGGAACTTGGGGTCTGCCTTGGCCGCTTCGTATTCGCGGGCCAGGTCCAGCACCAGTGGCATCAGGGTTTCGGCCACGTAGCGGCCGCCGAACGAGCCGAACAGGCCATTGGCGTCGGGGCCGGGGCGGTATTGGGACTGGGTCATGGGGCGCTCCAAGGCGTAGTGAATGAGTGATGGGCTTTACTCTAACCACGGCAAGCTCGGCTGAAAACCGATAAGATTGCGTAAACTTGTCAGAAAAACTCACAGGTAAAATGGCCCACGACCTCCCTCCCCTCAATGCCCTGCGCGCCTTCGAGGCTACAGCCAGGCTCAACAGCGTCAGCCAGGCGGCGGAAGCGCTGCACGTGACCCACGGCGCTGTCAGCCGGCAGATCAAGGTGCTTGAGGAGCATCTGGGCGTAGCCCTGTTCGTCAAGGACGGGCGTGGCATCAAACTCACAGATGCCGGTGTGCGTCTGCGCGATGCCAGCGGTGAGGCCTTCGACCGGCTGCGCAGCGTGTGTTCCGAGCTCAGCCGTGATGTGAGCGAGGCGCCATTCGTGCTGGGCTGCTCGGGCAGCCTGCTGGCGCGGTGGTTTATCCCGCGGCTGGGGCGGTTGCAGGCGGATTTGCCTGAGCTGCGCTTGCACCTGTCGGCGGGTGAGGGCGACTTGGACCCGCGGCGGCCCGGGCTGGATGCGTTGCTGGTGTATGCCGAGCCACCGTGGCCGGCGGACATGCAGGTGCACGTGCTGGCCGAAGAATGCATCGGGCCGGTGCTCAGCCCGCATTTCGCAGGCTTCCAGCGCTTGCAGGGCGCGCCCGCCAAGGCATTGTTGGGCGAAGCCTTGCTGCACACCACTTCACGCCCGCAAGCGTGGCCTACCTGGGCGGTGCAACAGGGCCTGGACCCGACGGCCATTCACTATGGCCAGGCTTTCGAGCACCTGTATTACCTGCTGGAGGCTGCCGTGGCCGGATTGGGCGTGGCGATTGCACCGCAGCCACTGGTCGCCGATGACCTGCGGGCGGGCCGTTTGAGTGCGCCTTGGGGCTTTTCACCTACCCAGGCGGCGCTGGCATTGTGGGTGCCACGGCGCGCCGCAGACGAGCGCGCCGAGCAGTTGGCGCAGTGGTTACGGGCGGAACTTGCGCGGCAGAGCGCTTAGTTTCGCTTGCATATCAGGTAGGCCGCCAGCAGGCCCAGCGCACCAATGGCCACACCGGCGGTGGTGTAGGGGTGCTCCTGGGCGTAGTCCCGGGTGGCTATGCCGGTCTGGCGGGTGCGCTGCTTCACTTCCTCGTACGCATCGCTCAGTAGGCTGCGCGAATGACGCAGTGCGCTTTCAGCGTTGCTGCGGATTGCCTTCACCGACTTCTGGGACTCTTCCGACGCATCATGCTTGAGGTGTTCCAAGCTTTTCAGAAGGCTCTCGATCTCCGCTTCCATGCTTTCCAGGGATGTTTTACGCAGCGAGTTGCGGTGCATGTTGACTCTCCTTTGCAGTATGGGCTGTAAGGATTGCGACCCTTGGGCTGCGTGAAAGTGCGATCGAACTTTCGCTGACAGTGACTGCTCGCAGGTAAACCAGGCCTGCGCTGCTAGGCTGAATCTCACTGTCAACCATGGAGAGCACTCATGACCGATCATCACACCTACAAGAAAATCGAACTGGTCGGGTCTTCGCCCACCAGTATCGAAGAGGCGATTAACAATGCTCTGGCCGAAGCCGGTAAAAGCATCAAGCACCTGGAATGGTTCGAAGTGGTCGATACCCGCGGCCATATCCGCGACAACAAAGCGGCGCATTTCCAGGTCACGCTGAAGGTCGGCTTCCGTATCGCCAATAGCTGAAACAACGTTGGGTTGTATGATCCCGGCGTGATGAGGTATTCAGAAAAGGGGCGCCTTGGTGGGGCCCCTTCTGATTTCATCTGCACAAGGAACGCGAGTGATGAACAAACTGATTCTGGCGCTGGGCCTGATGACCCTGGCCGGTGGTGCGCTGGCAGCGGGCAAACCGTGCGAGGAACTGAAGGCGGAAATTGCGGCCAAGCTGGATGCCAAGGGCGTCACTGGCTACAAGCTGGAGATCGTCAAGAAAGGCGACCCGGCGGGCAAGGTCATTGGTAGCTGTGAGGCCGGGACCAAGGAGATTGTTTACCGCCGCGGCTGATGCGTTTGCCCTTTCGCGGACTTGCCCGCTTCCACAGTCAACCTATGGGAGCGGGCGAGCCCGTGTCGAGGGTCACTCGGCCTTGAGGGCCTGCGCCATCAGCTCATATGACCGAATGCGGTCCGCATGCTCATACAGGTCACAGGTAAAGATCAGCTCATCCGCACCCGTCTGTTCCAGCAGCACTTCTACCTTGGCCTTTACCTTCTGCGGGCTGCCGATCATGGCCAGCCCCAGGAAGCTGGCCACCGTCTCCCGTTCATGGGGCAACCACAGCCCATCCATGCTTTCCACGGGTGGCTTCTGCATCAGGCTCTGTCCGCGAATCAGCGCCAGGATGCGCTGGTAAACCGAGGTGGCCAGGTATTCGGCCTTCTCGTCGGTCTGCGCCACCACCATGGGGATGCCCAGCATCACATACGGCTTATCCAGCGTGGTCGAGGGCCTGAAGTGGTTGCGGTACACGCGAATGGCCTCGTGCATGTAGCGTGGCGCGAAATGCGAGGCGAAGGCGTAGGGCATGCCGCGCATACCCGCCAGCTGGGCACTGAACAGGCTGGATCCCAGCAACCACATCGGCACGTCGGTGTCGTGCCCCGGCACGGCGATCACTTTTTGATCATCAGTGCGTGGCCCGAGGTAGCGCGAAAGCTCCTCGACATCGTCCGGGAAGTCATCTGGGCCGCCAGCGCGGTCGCGTCGCAGGGCATAGGCCGTCATCTGGTCCGAACCCGGCGCACGGCCCAGACCAAGGTCGATACGCCCCGGATACAGGCTGGCCAAGGTGCCGAACTGCTCGGCGATCACCAGTGGCGCATGGTTGGGCAGCATCACCCCGCCAGAGCCCACGCGAATACGTGAGGTGCCACCGGCCAGGTAGCCGATCAGCACCGACGTCGCCGAACTGGCGATGCCGTCCATGTTGTGGTGCTCGGCCACCCAGAAGCGGTTATAGCCAAAGCGCTCGACATGCTGCGCCAGGTCCAGCGAGTTGCGCAGCGATTGCGCGGGGCCAGCGTCGGCGCGTACGGGCACCAGGTCCAGGGTGGAAATCTTCAGGTCACGCAGCTGCGTCATGGAGCCTCCGCAAAAGTGATTGGCCAGAGGCCTTTTTGATTCTGTATGGGCGCATTCGTTGGATTCAATGCCTGCAATCTAATTGCACTGAACTTGCAGCAGGCGGCAGGCCTCTGAACCGTAGGTAAGCAACCCAGTGACCAGGAGGCATCATGAAAAAGACAGCATCGGCAATCTGGCAAGGTGGCCTGAAGGATGGAAAAGGTCTGCTTTCTACCGAAAGCGGCGCACTCAAGCAGAACCCTTATGGCTTCAACACACGTTTCGAGGGCACGCCCGGTACCAACCCGGAGGAACTGATCGGCGCGGCCCATGCCGGTTGTTTCTCGATGGCGCTATCCATGATGCTCGGCGAGGCGGGGCTGACTGCGGAGCGGATCGACACGGCTGCAGAGGTGACGCTCGACAAGCAAGCTGACGGTTTTGCCATTACCGCTGTGCACTTGGTGCTCAGGGCCAAGGTACCGGGGGCCAGCGAGGCTCAATTCCTGGAGATTGCCAACAAGGCGAAGGAAGGCTGCCCGGTGTCCAAGGTTTTGAATGCGAAGATCAGCCTGGATGCGGCGTTGGTGGGGTGAAACGGTGCAACGGTGGTGGTTTGCTGTAGTCTAAAGAACGTCGGCAGCGCCACTGCCCTTTCCAGGAGCCGTTCCATGATTCGCGTAGCTATCGCTGTGTTGGCTTCCCTTGTCGCCACGTCTGCGCTGGCGGCCGTCAAGCCTTGCGAGGAGCTGAAAACCGAGATCGAGGCCAAGATCCAGGCCCAAGGGGTTTCGTCCTATACGCTGGAGATCGTGCCCAACAGCGAGGTCAAGGACCAGAACATGGTCGTCGGGACCTGCGATGGCGGGACGAAGAAGATCATCTATCAAAAGAATGATCGATAAGTACTATGGCCCGGGGCTGCAAGGCAGCCCCACGTTCACGGTATGCAGAACACATCGCTAGGCTCGTTCACCACCACCTTGCGGTCGGCGTCATACAGCAGCACCTGCGGCTCCATTACCGGCGCCCGCGCTTCCAGGCGATAGCGTTCGCCGGCCTTGAAGTTGTCAAAGCGTACGGTCAGGTAGCAGGTTCGGTCCCTGGGCTCGGACATGATGCCGCCCGAGTAGATTTCATAATCGAAGCGCACCACCAGTTCGTGCTTGCCCGGCGTCACCTGAAAATATCGGCCATCGTCCAGACGCTTGCCGTCGAGGCGGTCGGCCATGATCACCCGGCCGGGGGTCATGGTGTACAGATCGACCCAGGCCTGCTTGGGGTCGACGGGCGGCAAGGGGCTGGCGCAAGCCCCCAGTGCACTGAGGGCGATCAGCATCATGGGCTGGCGCATGGCAAAACTCCCACTTGCGATTTACAAGTAACAAGCATAGCGCCGTTTGTGCGGTTCAGGTGCGCTGACAACCCGCCGGCAGCCCTTGACCCAGCAGTTTTTGCTGGTGGTCGTAGAGTTTGATCCAAGGGCGGAAGCCAATGCTGCCGGCTTGCAGCTGATAACGCTGCCCGGCGCTGAAGTCCTTGAAGGTCAGCTTGACCTGGCAATCGCGCCACAATGGCTCCTCGACGGGGCCGATATTGCTGGGGTTAACCGGAAATTGATAGCGCACGGTCAGTTCGTGGCTGCCGGGTTGAACCTCGAAATAGCGGCTGTCAGCCCAGTCACGCTCATCTACCTGCACGGCGTCCAGCGACGTATTGTCGTAACGGGTGAGGTCGATCCAGGCCTGGTTCGGGTCTGGGTCTGGCAAGGTTGAACAGGCAGAGATCAACAACAGTGAGCCGGCGACCAACAATGCACGCATGGCGAAACTCCCCCTTGGCGAGATAGTCTTGGAGCGAAATGGTGTTGAGCGAGTCAGACAGTCCCGGATGCTTCGACTTTTTCTTATGCAGCGCTCAGGCCTTGGGGCACTCGACCGCATTTTCACCCGTTTGGTTCCGCTGCTTGCGGCGCTCCTGCTGAACGGTTGCAGCAATGCCGCCTACTACGGGCAGCTGGCGCAGGGCCAGTGGCAGTTGCTGCGGGCGCGGCAGCCTGTAGAGCAGGTATTGGCCGACCCTGCTACCCCTGCACCCTTGCGCGCGCACCTGCAACAGGCCGAACAGGCGCGGCTGTTTGCCAGCCAGCAATTGAAACTGCCAGACAACCGCAGCTACCGGGTATACGCCGACCTTGGACGCCCCTACGTGGTGTGGAATGTGTTCGCCACGCCCGAGTTGTCGTTGCAACCGGTAACGCACTGCTTTCCGATTGCCGGGTGCGTGGCGTACCGCGGCTACTACCAGCAAGGCGCGGCGCGAGGCGCGGCGGCGTTGATGCGTCAGGATGGCCTGGATGTGTACGTGGGCGGCGTGGAAGCTTATTCGACCCTGGGTTGGTTCGATGACCCGATTTTGTCGTCGATGGTGGGCTGGGGCGATGAGCGCCTGGCTACGTTGATCTTTCATGAACTGGCCCACCAGCGCTTCTATGTGCAGGACGATACCGAGTTCAATGAGTCGTTTGCCTCGTTCGTCGAGCAGGAAGGCACGCGGCAATGGCGTGCGGCGCGTGGGCTGGCGGCGGTTGGCGGGGATCAGGGAAAGCAGCGCGACCAGTTTATCCGCCTGGTGTTGGCCAGCCGTGAGCGATTGCAGGCGATTTATGCGGGGCCGTTGGATGATGCACACAAGCGCCGGGCCAAGCAGGCCGAGTTTGAGCGTTTGAGGCGTGAATACCGGCAGGTGCGTGATGGCCAGTGGGGCGGTGACAAGCGCTATGACGCCTGGATGTATGGGCCGATGAGTAATGCCAAGTTGTTGCCGTTCGGGCTATATGACCAGTGGGTGCCGGCGTTTGCGGCGTTGTTTCGTGAGGTGGGTGGGGATTGGGTTCGGTTTTACGCGCGGGTCGAGCATTTGGGGCGGTTGCCGATTGAAGCAAGGAAAGCGGCGCTGCAGCGTCTGATGGTTAGCCGTTGAGATTTTTGGGCCGCTTTTGCGGCCCATCGCGCCACAAGGCCCACAAAGGCCCTGCGGACGCCGATCAATGTGGGAGGGCCGGCTGCAAAGCAGCCCTGCTGGCCCTCAAGCCTTGGTAAAAGCCTGGTGCAAATCGGCTACCGTGGCGAAGTGGAAAGCGGGTTCTTCTGCCATCAGCTCTTCCTGGCTGCCAAACCCGTACCCCACCGCGACGGCCTGCAGCCCGTTGCTGCGCGCGCCGATCAGGTCATGCTTGCGGTCCCCGATCATCAGGGTGTGCGCCGGGTCCAGCCCTTCTTCATCCAGCAAATGGCGAATCAGCTCGACCTTGTTGGTGCGCGTGCCGTCCAGCTCACTGCCGTAGATCACCTTGAAGTGATGATCGAAAGCAAAGTGCCGAGCGATTTCGCGGGCGAACTCCCATGGTTTGGAGGTGGCAATGTACAGCGTGCGGCCCTGCCCGTTCAGGGCCTCAAGCAACTCCGGCACACCTTCGAACACGAGGTTTTCGTATAGACCGGTCACGCGGAAGCGCTCGCGGTAGAAGTTCACCGCATCCCAGGCCTTGGCTTCATCGAAGCTGTAGAACTGCATGAAAGCCTGCAGCAGGGGTGGGCCGATGAAGTGTTCGAGGCGGGCCAGGTCCGGTTCGTCGATGCCCAGCTTGGCCAGGGCGTACTGGATCGAGCGAGTGATGCCCAGGCGTGGGTCGGTCAGGGTGCCGTCGAGGTCGAAGAGGATGTTTTGCTGGTGCATGTACAGGGTTCCACTTGAGTGCTGCGTGGCCTTCTTCGCGGGCATGCCCGCGAATGCGGTCATTCAGGTTGATCGTAGCCTTCGGCCAGGTGCTGGTCCTTGAGCTTTACGTAGTTGCCGGCGCTGTAGGAGAAAAATGCGCGCTCCTTATCGTTCAGCAGCCGGGCCTGTTTCACCGGGCTGCCCATGTACAGGTAGCCACTGACCAGGCGTTTGCCCGGCGGCACCAGGCTGCCGGCGCCAATGATCACTTCGTCCTCGACGATGGCACCATCCATGATGGTGCTGCCCATACCCACCAGGATACGGTTGCCCAGGGTGCAGCCATGCAGCATCACCTTGTGCCCGATGGTCACTTCGTCGCCGATGATCAGCGGGAAACCGTCCGGGTTGAAAGGCCCGGCGTGGGTAATGTGCAGCACGCTGCCGTCCTGCACGCTGGTGCGCGCGCCAATGCGGATGCGGTGCATGTCGCCGCGCACCACGGTCAACGGCCAGACCGAACTGTCTTCACCGATCTCCACGTCGCCCAGCACCACCGCCGAACGGTCGACGAAGGCCCTGGGCCCAACTTTCGGAGTGTGTTGCTGGAAGCTGCGAATGGCCATGATAGCGTCTCTCATCTGTGCCGATAGGCAGGCTGCCTGCTGCGGTCGGCGTCGATTGTAATTAAGATGGGGCAGTGTTTCTTCTGCCAAGGTATCCAAACCGTGACTGCGAACAACCCGCTTCTGCAATCCCACGATCTGCCGCCCTTCTCGCAAATTCGTGCCGAACACGTGTTGCCGGCGATCGAAGCGATCCTGGCCGACAACCGTAAAGCCATTGCCGAGATCCTCGAAAAGCAGGGCAAGAACCCTACATGGGCCGGCCTGGTGCTGGCCATGGACGAACTGAACGACCGCCTGGGCGCCGCCTGGAGCCCGGTCAGCCACCTCAATGCGGTGTGCAACAGTGCCGAGTTGCGTGAGGCCTACGAGTCGTGCCTGCCGGCGTTGAGCGCCTACTCTACCGAACTGGGCCAGAACCGCGCGCTGTTCGAAGCCTACCAGGCGCTGATCGACAGCCCTGAGGCTGCCGGCTTCGACGTGGCGCAAAAGACTATCCTCGAGCACGCCTTGCGTGACTTCCGCTTGTCGGGTATCGACCTGCCGGCGGACAAGCAGCAGCGTTACGCCGAAGTGCAGAGCAAGCTCAGCGAGCTGGGCAGCCGTTTCTCCAATCAGCTGCTTGACGCCACCCAGGCCTGGACCAAGCATGTTACCGACGAAGCTGCGCTGGCCGGCCTGACCGAATCGGCCAAGGCGCAGATGGCCGCTGCAGCCCAGGCCAAGGGCCTGGACGGCTGGCTGATCACCCTTGAGTTCCCCAGCTACTACGCGGTGATGACCTACGCCAGCGACCGCGCCCTGCGCGAAGAGCTCTACGCCGCCTACTGCACCCGCGCCTCCGACCAGGGCCCGAATGCCGGCCAGTTCGACAATGGCCCGGTGATGCGCGAAATCCTCGACCTGCGCCAGGAGCTGGCCGAACTGCTGGGCTACACGAACTACGCTGAGCTGAGCCTGGCCACCAAGATGGCCGAGTCCAGCGACCAGGTGCTGAGCTTCCTGCGTGACTTGGCCAAGCGTTCCAAGCCGTTCGCCGCCCAGGACCTGCAACAGCTCAAGGCCTACGCTGCCGAACAAGGCTGCCCCGAGCTGGCCAGCTGGGATGCCGGCTACTTTGGCGAGAAGCTGCGCGAGCAGCGCTACAGTGTGTCGCAGGAAGCCCTGCGCGCCTACTTCCCGATCGACAAGGTGCTGGGCGGCCTGTTCAGTATCGTGCAGCGCCTGTACGGCATCGAAATCGCCGAGCTCAAGGGCTTCGACAGCTGGCACCCGGACGTACGCCTGTTCGAGATCAAGGAAAATGGTCAGCACGTTGGCCGTTTCTTCTTCGACCTGTACGCCCGCGCCAACAAGCGTGGGGGCGCCTGGATGGACGGCGCCCGTGACCGTCGCCGCACTGCCGGCGGCCAGCTGCAGAGCCCGGTGGCCAACCTGGTGTGCAACTTCACCCCGGCCGCGCCCGGCAAGCCCGCCTTGCTGACCCATGATGAAGTCACCACCCTGTTCCACGAATTCGGTCACGGCCTGCACCACATGCTGACCCGCATTGAGCATGCCGGCGTGTCCGGCATCAACGGCGTGGCCTGGGATGCGGTCGAGCTGCCAAGCCAGTTCATGGAAAACTGGTGCTGGGAGCCGGAAGGCCTGGCACTGATTTCTGGTCACTACGAAACCGGCGCCGCCCTGCCCCAGGACCTGCTGGACAAGATGCTGGCCGCGAAAAACTTCCAGTCGGGCATGATGATGGTGCGCCAGCTGGAGTTCTCGCTGTTCGATTTCGAGCTGCACGCCAGCCATGGCGACGGCCGCAGCGTATTGCAGGTGCTCGAAGGTGTGCGTGACGAGGTGTCGGTCATGCGCCCGCCGGCTTACAACCGCTTCCCCAACAGCTTTGCGCACATTTTCGCGGGCGGTTACGCGGCGGGCTACTACAGCTACAAGTGGGCCGAAGTGCTGTCGGCTGACGCCTTCTCGCGCTTCGAGGAAGAAGGCGTGCTGAACGCCGAGACCGGCCGCGCCTTCCGCGAGGCGATCCTGGCCCGTGGTGGTTCGCGCGAGCCGATGGAGCTGTTTGTCGACTTCCGTGGCCGTGAGCCTTCCATCGATGCATTGCTGCGCCACAGTGGTCTTACCGAGGACGCTGCAGCATGAGTGAGGTAGCTGTGAACAAGACCAAGAAGCGCTTCATTGCCGGTGCCGTGTGCCCGGCGTGCAGCGAGCCCGACAAGCTGATGATGTGGAACGACGACGGCGTACCGCACCGCGAGTGCGTGGCTTGCGGCTTTACCGACACCCTCAACGAGCAGGGCTTGTCGGTGCCGAAGGAACTCGGCACCCGGGTCAACCACCTGGCGCCGAAAGCGGCGCCGGCCAAGGTGCAGACCGTGCAGTTCTTCCCAAATCCGAAGCTGAAAAAGCCGGCTGAGTAATCCTGTCGTGCCGCCCGGGTGCAATGCCCGGGCAGGCATGGACAGGTGTTAGATAGTCAGGCCACCTGGCGCACGCGGGCCATGCAAGCTCTCTTGCTCATTTCTATCAGCAAGGTGATGCACCATGGCCAACCCTCTTCTGCAAGATAGCCATATCCCCGTCGATTACTCTTCCATCACCCTCGAAAACATGCAGGCGGCGTTCGCTGCCGTGCTGTTGGCGCACGAGCAAGGTGTCGAACGCATCATCCTGAACCAGCGGGCCATGCCCACCTGGGATGACATGGTGCTGGCGTTGGATGGGCTGGATAGCCGGCTGCTGGCAGTGTTGTATGCCGCCTCACCACTGGTCGGCCGGGATACGGCGTGGGCCAACGCCATCATTGATTTCTACGGGAAAGTGACGGCGCGCTTCGAGCAAAAATTCGCCAACACGGTTTTGCATGATCTGTATGCACGCTTGGCCGGCAGTGACATCGGCAAGCAACTGGATGTCGGGAAGCGTGCCACTTTGCGTTGGCACCTGGACAAGTTCGCCGCTAGCGGGGCGTTACTCGACACCGCAGGCAAAGCGCATCTGGCAGACCTTCAAACGCAGATTGGCACTGCACGCGAGGCGTTCCGCAGCAACATCGACCGGCCTGGGTTGAACATCACCGATGAAGCGGAGCTGAGCGGCATCCCGCAGCGGGTACGTGACGAATTGGCTGCAAGCGCACAGCAAGCAGGTAAGCAGGGGTGGTTGATTGCGTGTGACACGGTGACTACGCGTGAGGTGCTCAAACATGCTGCCAACCGCCAGCTCCGTGAGCGTGTGTACCGGGCTTTTCACGCCCGTGGCGTCAGCCATGATCGGCAACAGGACAACCGCACGTATCTGCAGCAACAGGCGCAATTGCTTGAGGAGAAGGCCCTCCTGCTCGGTTATTCCGGCCATCTGGAGCAGAGCCTGCAGGTGAAGAGTGCGGGTTCGGTAGCTCAGGTGCGCGGCTTTCTCCACGATCTGGCCGATCATGTGCGACCTGCCATGTTGCGGTGGCGTTCGCAGGTGGAGTGTTGGGCTGCCGAGCAGGGCCTGGGCAAACCCCAACCCTGGGATTTCGAGTACCTGCGGTGTGCTTCGCGCAGCGAGTTTCCTGCCGAAGCGCTGCGCGATTATTTCCCGCTGAATACCGTTGTCAGTGCGTTGCAGCAATTGGCGCAGACGTTGTTTGGTGCAGTGCTGCAGCCCAAAGCGCTGCCTGTCTGGGATGACAGCGTGCAGCCGTTCGAGGTGTGGCAGGACAGCGCTTTCATTGGCTTTCTGTATCTGGATGCCGTGCAACACGCAGGCAAGCAGCCAGACGCGGTGTTCACCACCTATGTAAGGAATCGCCGGGTCGATGCAGAGGGTATCTGCCAGGCAGCCTCGGTGGTGGTGTTCAGTGATGTGCCGCAAGCGCTGTCAGGTTCGCAGCCGTTGCTCGATCATTTGTCACTGCGCAAGCTGTTCCATGAATTCGGCCATGCCCTGCACCACCTGCTGGTACGTACGACGAACCACGTCATGTCCAATGTGACCGAGCTGGGCACCGATGGTGTGGAGTTGTTCGGCAAGCTGTTCGAACGTTGGGTCTGGGACGCGGACTACCTGGTGGCGATCTCGGCGCGCACGCACGACGGCCACCAACTATCCCGCGAGCAAGCCGATGAGTGCCTGCGGCAGCTACGGCAGCAGGGCGTGGAGGAGATCGCGGGTGATCTGTGCCTGGCGCTGTTCGACATGGACCTGCATGGCACACCAAACGATGGCAGGACCTTTGAACAGCGACTGGGTGATGCCCGCGCGCGTTGCGGTTACTGGCCACTCGCTGACTTTGAACATCCGGCGCATGCCTTCGACCACCTTGTGAACGGCTACGATGCGGGTTACTACGCCTATCTGTGGTCGGATGTGCATGCCTTCGATGTGTTCACCCGCTTCGAAGCCGAGGGCCTGTTGAACGGAGCCACGGGGCGGGCACTGCAGGAAGCACTGTTCGCCCCAGGGGCATCGCGCCCATTGCGTGAAGGCATCGAGGCGTTTCTCGGGCGGCAATCGAGCCAGGCAGCGTATCTCAGCTGGCATGGCCTGAAGTAGTCAGACCAGAGGTGCTGGAAAGATCCCGGCATGCGCGATACTGTATATGAGTACAGTATTCAGGTGAGCCATGATTCCTCCAGCACCGCAAAAGGGCCGTGGCACGGCGCACAACCCACACAACCGCTTTGCCCCTGGTCATTCGGTGGCGGAAGATGATGGCTGGTACCAGGAAGTGCCGCAAACCCAGGGTACCGAGGTGCGGATCGAGACAGCCAAGTCGGTGATCAGCCGCAACACTTCACCCGACCTCCCTTTCGATCGCTCCATCAACCCCTACCGTGGCTGCGAACATGGCTGGCTATGCTGTGTGAATGGTGCCGCATTTTTGTATTTAGAATATTTTGTTAGAATTATGGCATTAGGACAGTATGCTAATATCCGCAATCGTTATGCTTAGTAATGTCCCACATGGAAGGGTGATAAATGAAAGTTGATTTTTTAGCAAAAATTCTATTTTTAATGATGCTGGGTCAACATGCTTCGGCAGACGTGGTATGTCCAAAGACTGAATACGACAGTGGCTATCAGAAAAAACTACCAATAGTAGACGTTGATGAACTTATAAAAAGGAATGTCCCACTGTTTGATGGGGGACAAATTAAATGCCGTGTAGGGATGAATTATAAAAATTTGAGCACCAACGAACGGCTTCGCACGGAGACTGGTGTTTACAAAGGCATAAAGTATCGCATCTATTACAGCGACGGTAGCGGCACAATTCAAGGTGATAAAAAAAGCACATTAGACACTATCAAAGACCTACATGTAACGAATTGGAGCACAAGGTGTAAGAAAGACGGGATGGATGACACGCACTGGTGTGCAATCGGTAAGGATAGTGTTTCCATCGGTATATGGAAAAATGGTTCGCACTTTATAAGCGTAGGTAATGACCATTTTCCTTCGTCTAATATTACTCTCCGGGTAGACCAAAATGCCCCTATATCGGCTACTGCCGAAAGTGGATATACAGATAAGCAAATAGAGATGCTTATTGCTCAACTAAAATCGGGTAAAAGCGTCCTGTCACGCTATCAAGAATGGCCGTATGAGACAAACAAAGATAAGGCAATCGACTTGTTTGGCTTTTCCGAAGCATGGGAAATGTTGAACGTAATTTACAATGCTCCAAATCAATAGCCGATATTGGTGCGGTTGGCCCTATACCCGGCAAGCTCAATTTTTATGCTTGAACTTGTTCAAGTGTAAAAGTTGAGCACATATAATTTATAAGTGAAATTAGTACTAAACCAAAAACAGGTCTTCTTCGACCTAAGAACTCATCTTCGCTCTGCAAGCATTAAAATGCTTTTTCAAAAAAAATTCCAAAATTTTTTATGGTTTTATGGCAAATTATTGATATTTCAATTTTTCCGACTATCAAATAATGGCTTAAATACGGCAAGAAACACTGTCAATAGCAAAACAAAAATAAACTTATAGTCCGACCTTATTCACATTTACCGGTCAACTCTATTCGCATTTTACTTAATTACATTTTGCAACTAACCACCCGAATAAAAATCATCGACACACTTAAAAATCGCTCCCAGTTTAATTTCATCAAAAAACGTGGGGGGTAGGCCACCTACGAGAATGAAAATTTTCAAACCCTACCACTCGATTTCAAAATAAAGCACAACTTACAAAAACGACCATAAAACTCAGTATTTCAATTAATTGATATTAGGGTAGCGTTAAATGCTTACCCACTCTAAAAACGCTATTTGCGTGAGCTGTATTTTTCAAAGCATTTCGTTGCTTTTCTAAAAGCGAAGCTACCAGATGCTTTTGACTTTATTCCCAGTTCAACCCGATAGGGCAAGGGACTTTGATTTTGATTTCAATCTTCAAAGTGTTAGACATCCGGCAGCAAACCACTGAAAAACTGCGTTTTATGATTTGTTTCGCTTCGCTTCTCAAATCTGCGAACTTCGTTCGCCTTTCCCAGATGGTTTTAGCCCCGGATGGGGCGTGCTCTGCTGAACTCAAAAAATGAAATTTGAAATCAATAAAGGTATTTTAGAGTAATTAGTAGTATTTAAAGGTATTTAAGAGGGTTGTTTTATGCTTAGAATACGCCATTTTTTAGGCCCATATATGTGGCGTTATATGTATATATATGTGGCGTTCTATGTTGATATGTGTGGCGTTCTATGCAGACATATGGGGCGTTCTATGTGGATGCATGTGACGCCCCGCATAAATACATGTGGCGTTATATGTAGCATTAAAATGCTATTGATATATGTGGCGTTATTCTATTGACATTTATCAATGCCGTGCTTTTATATATGTATACAAACAATAAAAGGAGCACCAATGGAGCTAATATTCAACCAGCATGAAACCAACAAAAAGATTTACGCACAAGATACATATATGACATTCGCCAAGTCAATTCTTCACTTGCCTATATTTCAATCAGTAAAAAACTCGAAGAGCCCGAGAGTCATACTCAAAATTGCAAGGCTTTATGCATTTGAAGACGTTGAAATGGACTTCATACCACTATCCGTTGATTTCGATTTTGATGTTTTCTATTACATCCTGCAAATGAAGTTAAAATCGGATAAACTAACATTCACTATAAACATGAAGAAGTTCATGAAATTCCACAAGGTTCATCCAAGCAACAAGAAGGTTTACATAGAAAAACTAAGAAAGTCTTTGAAGAGCATGATGAAATTCTATCTTGAATTTAGATATGATTCCGTCACTTACAAGTGCCATTTGTTGAATAATGTTGTGGAGGATGCAAACGATAAAGAAAACACTGTAATTACGTTTAATAGAGAGTTTGAGAACTTCTACAAGCATGACACTGACTTGATATTCAATTTTAAGTTTGATGAGTTCAAAGAAATAAAAGGCGATTATGCCAAGGCCCTATATATGTTCTACCTAACTAATAGATTTGATGATGCAGTTATTTTCAATACTAGCGACATAATAACAAGATTACAAGCAGGAACATCGGTAAAAAATGAAGCGTTAAGAAGTATAAAAAAAGCACACGACGAACTAATAAGTATTGATTTTTTGAAGCGTGTAGAACCGATTAAAGACGGCAGGGAATTGGTTGCTTACAAGGTCGAGTTTAAGAAAAGAAGAGAGAAGCCACTGCCTGAGCCAAAAGAAAAAGAAATAAACATCACTGATGACTTATCGTTATGTGATGAAGAACTTCCTTTTTAATTGAATTATGCAATACAAAAAAGCCCATAGGGCTTTATTTTTTATCCGGTTGGATTTGTATCTCTGGCTTAAATCTTGTGTTGTATTTCATTGATTTTTTAAACTCACTATCAAGCTCGTTGGCAAGCTTTGGATTTCTATCTTTTATCTCATCGTGAACCCTATATAGTTCTTGCCTCAAATAGTATTGTGTTCGCTCATTGGCAGGTTTTGAATGAACATAATCACGGTGTGTAGCATCCCATTTTCTATGACCTGCAATGTCATTACTGCTGTTACCAATAAAGTGTTTTCTTTCGATGCGGCTCACTATATCTGCCATTTCATCACATAGCTCGCTGGTGTCATAAGTGGAATAGTCGCCATCAATCTTGTGATTTTCAGGCTCTGCAAGCGGCTCTGGTGTCATCGGTGTGTAAAGGTCACTCGCTATAAGCTCATCTGGTTTAGGTGGCTCTATGGCTTCCGTAGGAGCTTCTGCGACTGGTATATGGTTGGGGGTTTCAAACTCTCTCATCAACTCATCTATCAAGTCGTCATTGGTGGCTACAACCTGCTTTGTAGTCTCTGGCGGTTTCTCTGATGCGTTTTGAACGGGTGTAGGCATGACAGGTGGAGCAATAGGCTCAACTGGTTTAGGTGCTTCAACGGCCACCGTAGGGGCTTCGGGTGCTGGTTGTGGTTTAGGCTCTACCTTCTTATTCATCGAAGCATATTGCTCCTGAATTTTCTTCAATTCTTCTAAATCTGCTGGTGTAGGTTTGTAGCCTTGGAAGGAAACGCCTTTTTCTTCCATCTTCATTAACTTGGCTTCTATCCAAGCATTTCGCCTGAACTTCTCGGAGCCTGATACCGTGATGACTGATGGTGGTGTTGTGTCAGCCATAAGTCTTTGTAGACCGGCTTTCGCTGACTTTCTTGATGTGTCATTGAAAAGCACCTTGGACGGGTCTTTGTAATACTCAAAAGCTTTTTTGCTGTTGTATGTGTTATAGAAATATTCAACCTTGTCATTGTGTTGTTCATATTTGAAGCTGGTCATCAAGGTTGATTTCGAGTGAACCTTACTCATAAAGTCAGGTTGTGTATTACTGGAAAGCAATGAACACTCTTCAATCTGTTTTTTCACCTGATGCTTTTTAGATAAAGTTTTTTCGAACTCTTCATCTTCTCCGAGCTTTGCTTTTAAAGTCTTATAGGAAAGGTTTAATTCCGACGCTTTGAATATCTGGTCATCCAACTGAATAGAGAAAGATGTTTTACCATTATGAATGACATTAAAGCCATTCGCGGTTATCTGGTTTATAAAGTCGGAAGGACTTGAAGATTTATCAATATAAGGCTTTAAAGCCTCTTTCATCTGTGTTTTATTTGAGGGTATACCGCGAACATCAAGCATTCTTTCATTGGACGATGGTAGCTTTTCGGAATACTTCTTGTTAATTGCCTTGGCCGCTGCTCTTTTTTTAACAGCCTCACTTTTTCCTTTAAGGTCTGGATGGTTGTTCAACTTATCCATGTCGGTGGCAATTCTGTTTTTTGGTTTAATCAATCCATGTTTGTTTTCTAATTTGTCACATTCTCTTTCTATCACTCTATAATCATGGTCTTGCTTGTAGGTTTTTCCATTCTTATCTCTAACAGCCCAGACTATGTGGACGTGCATTTCATTAGTATCATTGTGAACGGCCATAAAGTATTTGCGATTAGAAAGGTTATGCGTTTTCTCATAAAGCTCTTTGGCAATCTGTAATGCTTTCTGTGGGTTCATATCATCATTAGTGTGAAAGCTAACAATGTCGTGATACGTTCTTACTTTTTGAGTAGAGCCTATTGTTCTATTGCTATTGTGAAATTTGACATCATCGTCAATCTCACTTGAAAATCTATTGACTAAATCTTTCTTGGATGTTGTCGGACTATGCAACAGGTCAGTTTCAAAAAGACAACATGCTTCGTCTCTTAGAATGTAATTGACAATTTTTTTTGTTCCTCTTTTGTTCTGTTGGCTGCTCACATATTTCCTAATCATTTTTCTCCTGTGCTTATGTTCTTCTCTATTTTCTTGTAACGTTTTTGCTCTCTTATATATGTGTTAAGTAGCTTGTAAGTTTTTTCAATTTCTTCTATTGATTTCCAAAGGCTGGCAGGAACAACCTCGTTACTGTTCATGTGCTTGGCTATCTGGTTCAGGTTGTTGAACGGCTCTTTGAGTTTAGTATCAAACTTGTCAAACAGCTCTTTCAATACAGGGGATGTTATTTCTATGGTTTGGCCAAATCCATCATCAATAATTTTTTCGATTATCTCATTTTTGTTTAAGTCCAATTCAGTCGCAAGACGATTGAATTTTTCAAAATGTTCATCCGTTGTTCTAAACGTGAGGGACTTGGCACGTTTCCTATTAGGTATTTTTTTTGGTTTTTGTGTGTCTTCTGTATTCATGTGATTAACTCCTTGATTGGTCATTATTAGGGTGGCATTCCACCTGCTTTTTATTTTCTAAACGAAGTGAAGAAAATCGAGCAACAATGGTAATCCACGAAGTGGCATTCCATTGTTATTGCTCGCATGTATATAGAATGCTTACTAATGTTGTAACATATATTTTAATGTTTTCAATGGCTGGTGGAGTGCCATCTGAAAAAGGAAGTGGACTGCCACGACAACAAACAAAAAAGGCCACCTCAAAAGGCAGCCTTCAAAAGCAATCTGGTGAAAACCTAAGCATCTGGATTGATATAGTCCTTGTCATAATTATAGATGGTTGTGAAGTCTTCGTCGGGCACAAAGTCTTTTTCGTATTCAAGAACGTTGCCATCGCCACCAACAAGCCTCACGATTTTGTTAGTGAACTCTATTTCCATTACAGTATCTAAGAAGTCAATGCGAATATGTTTGATGATATTCTTCAATTCATTATTGTAGGAAACTCGTTTCGCTACTGCTTCCTCTGTTTTGTCATAGATGATTTTTTCAATATCAATATCTTTTAAGTCATAGAAAGATTTGAATGATGAGAAGATTTGTTCAAGCTCTTTTCTCTTGTCTTCGATTTCTACATCAATGCTGGTGGTGGAGTTTTCTAGTTCAATGATGATTTCATTGTAAGTCTCCGAAATGGCTTCGCCATCCATAATCATTGCTTTGATTTTAGATTTGAAGTCATGAAGCCTGATGTTGATTATGTTTCTGTTGTTCTCCAACTTCATAATTGAGTTTTTGACTTCATCGGCGTTTGAGTTTTCTTCTAATAATGTGCCGATATTTATTCCATCGGTGAAGCGAAAAAACATATTGAATAGTTTTTTACCACGAATGGATTGCTGACCAAAATGACTATTCAAGTCACACTTGCCGGTCATGGAGTTTGTGCAAATGAAATAATCCCTTTCTCCTTTGTTCATATACCTAATGGTTCCACCACACCACTTGCAATAGATAAGGTCACGAAAGACGTTATATCGTTGATTTGAGTATCTTCCGGAGAAAGGCTTTCTTGACTTAATGACCGACTGAGCTTTTAAGAAAAGTTCCTCATCTATAACAGCTGGGTAATAGTTAGGGATTGGTTCCCCTTCATCTTTTCTCATAAGCTTTCCATTTTCATCGTAATGGATTTTTTGCGGACTATGCTCTCCGATTAACTTTCTATTACTCAATAGGTATTGAGCTTGATGAATAGCAATTTTCTCAATGAATAGTTGATTATATTCTTTGGTTGCTTCTTGCAGACCTTTCGACAAAGAAAGTTTGAAAAGCGTTCTAATTCGTTCGACTTTTTCTTCATCAATGATGAAAGTGTTGTTTTCAACTTTCAACCACGTTGGAACTTTTTTAGTGACTATTTCACCATCACGCATTTTCTCACGATTATATTTCCAAGCCTTACTTGAAAAATCGCTTTTCCGCTTGCTCTCTGCGTTAGCTCGTCCAAACTCTACCTGTGCATTAATCCAGTCGCCAACATCAAGGTTATCTGCGTCATAGACCTTGTTTCTATCAAGGATGACAATCTTGATGCCAGAAAATAAAAGGTCTGTAAAAATCTTATTACTACGAACAATCTTGTCTCTTGACAGGCGGTCGAAGTTTTCAATTAGCAGGTAGGAACCTCGTTCGATTTCACCTTTTCTGACTTCTTGAAGGAACTGTCCGAGCACACCCTCAGCACTGGCATTTTTACCGTGATAAGCAGACGTTCCGGCGTCTTCAAGGTGTCTGTCTACCTCCAAGCTATGCTTGGACACGAAAGCGTCTATAAGCTCATTCTGGCGTGTTCTGGTGCTGCCATCCTCCTGACGTGTAGATGAGAATCGAACGTAGGGATAACATTTTTTGGTCATTTTTTGAGCAGCCAGAAACAATGGAACGTATAGCCTAGCATGTCTGTATCTACTGCTATGCCCGCCCCTCACACGCCTACTGGGACCTTTCTCCCGGCCTGGATTTCGAGACCAAACTGATTGCCAAGACCAACGCCGCCGAGGTGCTGGCACAGCAATTGAGCAAACCGGGCTACGTGTGCGCGCCGATCAATCTGGGCTCCAACACCGACCCGTACCAGCCGATTGAGCGGGAACAGTTACTGACCCGGCGCTTGCTCGAAGTGTTACTGCGTTTTCGTCACCCGGTGACCATTGTCACCAAGGGTTCACTGGTGCTGCGCGACCTCGACCTGCTGGCCCAGATGGCCCGCCAGCGCCTGGCACGAGTGATGATCAGCCTGACCACGCTGGACGACGGCCTCAAGCGCGTGCTCGAACCCCGAGCGGCCTCACCCGGTGCGAGGTTGAGGGCCATCCGGGTATTGCGTGAAGCGGGCGTACCGGTGGGTGTTTTGTGTTCGCCGATGATTCCGATGATCAACGACAGTGAGCTGGAACGCCTGCTGGAGGCGGCGAAGGAGGCCGGTGCGCAAAGTGCGGCGTACATGATGCTGCGCCTGCCGCTGGAGGTGGCGCCGTTGTTTGAGCAGTGGTTGCAGGATCATTACCCGCAGCGGGCAGCGCATGTGTTGAGCCTGATCCGCCAGAGCCGTGGTGGCGAGCTGTATGACAGCCGGTTCGGTGTGCGCATGCGTGGTGAAGGGGTGTTTGCCGAGTTGCTGGCGCAGCGCTTTGCCAAGGCAATGAAACGGCTGGACTTCGAAGGGCGCGAGGCGCAGGCGCTGGATTGCTCGGCGTTCTGCCCGCCGGGTGGGCAGATGGCGCTGTTCTGACATGAACCCGCCCCACCAAGGGCTGCGCATTGCTCACAACGCAACTAATAACAACCAATAATTGCGCTAATACATATTGGCAGCTGATGTTTTTTTGCTATTATCCAGTTCCCGCCTTTTTCATCTGGAACGCCCGTTCTAGAGCCTTCGAATTAAGTTTCAGTTAAGTTTTCCCCGCTAGCGTAGGTAATAAGTCCGCAGCGACTGTGATCTATGGCCCGTGCGTGTCATCTAAAACCCTGCATAGCCTGAATCTTTCACCGGTAAAATGGATTTACCTACACACCGTCAAGAGGATGAATCATGCCCGTCAAGGACCCATCCAAGGTCGTACCGCAGGTCCCCGCGGAAAGCGCCGATGCTGCCCTTAAGCACATCGTCGACGGCTTCCTGCGCTTTCACCATGATGTTTTCCCAGATCAGCAAGAGCTGTTCAAGAAGCTCGCCACCGCGCAAACACCACGCGCCATGTTCATCACCTGTGCCGATTCGCGCATCGTTCCCGAGCTGATCACCCAGAGCTCGCCAGGCGACCTGTTCGTGACCCGTAACGTGGGTAACGTGGTACCGCCTTATGGCCAGATGAACGGCGGCGTTTCCAGCGCCATCGAGTACGCCGTAATGGCGCTTAAAGTTCACCACATCATCATCTGTGGCCACTCTGACTGTGGCGCCATGCGTGCGGTACTCAACCCGCAGTCGCTGACCAAGATGCCTACCGTTGGCGCCTGGTTGCGCCACGCTGAAGTGGCCCGCACCGTGGTCGAGAACAACTGCTCCTGCGGCAGCGAACACGAGACGATGCAAGTGCTGACCAAAGAGAACGTCATCGCCCAGCTGCATCACTTGCGCACCCATCCTTCGGTGGCTTCGCGCCTGGCAGCCGGTGAGCTGTTCATTCATGGTTGGGTGTACGACATCGAGACCAGCAAGATCGAAGCCTACGACGCCGCCAGCGACAGCTTCCTGCCCTTGGCCGCGGGTGAACCCGTTCCCTGCGCCACTCCGAGAGGCCGCTACTAAGCGACCCGTCCGCCGCTAGAACCTTGATAGCCGGCTGCACCCTGCAGGGGTGTGGCACGGCATTCGGCTGCCTTGAATTCCCTGACTGCCCTGCCGGCGTGCTCGCTGGCGGCCCGCGCCTGCGCGCTTGTCAGGGGCAAACGTGCCCACGGCCAGGGGAATGGCCGTGCGACTAGAGAAAGGAGAAACACGGTGAACATTACACAGTTGAAAGCGGCCCTGCCGCGTGAGTTGCTGGCGTCGGTGGTGGTCTTCCTGGTGGCCCTGCCGTTGTGCATGGGCATTGCGATCGCTTCTGGCATGCCGCCGGCAAAAGGCCTGATTACTGGGATTATCGGCGGCATTGTCGTCGGTTTCCTTGCTGGGTCGCCGCTACAGGTCAGCGGCCCCGCTGCCGGTCTGGCGGTACTGGTGTTCGAGCTGGTACGCCAGCACGGCATGGCCATGCTCGGGCCAATCCTGTTGCTGGCCGGCCTGTTGCAGTTGCTGGCCGGTCGCTTGCGCCTGGGCTGCTGGTTCCGCGTGACCGCGCCGGCGGTGGTTTACGGCATGCTCGCCGGGATTGGCGTGTTGATCGTGCTTTCGCAGGTGCATGTGATGTTCGATACCGCGCCGCAACCGTCGGGCCTGCAGAACCTGCTGGCGTTCCCGGCAACGTTGTCGGCAGCCCTGCCACAGGAGAGCACCGGCGCTGGCTGGATGGCCGGTGCGCTGGGCCTGGGGACCATCGCCATCATGTGGGGCTGGGAGCGCTTGCGGCCGCAGCGGCTGCGTTTCGTGCCGGGTGCATTACTCGGCGTGGCCAGCATGACCGCTATCAGCCTGTGGCTGGCCTTGCCGGTGAACCGCGTGCAAGTCCCGGCCGACCTGTCCGAGGCCATCGACTGGCTTCGTCCGGCGGACCTGATGCAGCTGGCCGACCCTGCCCTGTTGGTCGCCGCTTTTGCCCTGGCGTTCATTGCCAGCGCCGAAACCTTGCTGTCGGCCGCAGCAGTGGACCGCATGCACAGCGGCCAGCGCTCGGACTTCGACCGCGAACTGTCGGCTCAGGGCATCGGCAATATGCTGTGCGGGGTGCTGGGTGCCCTGCCGATGACCGGGGTAATCGTGCGCAGCTCGGCCAACGTCCAGGCCGGGGCGCAAACCCGGGCCTCGGCAATCTTCCATGGCTTGTGGTTGCTGGCCTTCGTGGTGGCGCTGAGCAGCGTGCTGCAGCAGATCCCGGTGGCGAGCTTGGCGGGGGTGTTGGTATTTACCGGGGTCAAACTGGTCGACTTCAAGGCGTTTCGCGGGCTGGGCCGTTATGGGCGCATGCCGATGTTCACCTACGCGGCGACTGCGCTGGCGATCATCTTTACCGACCTGCTGACCGGTGTGCTGCTGGGCTTTGCCCTGACCTTGCTGAAGCTGGCGTTCAAGGCGGCGCGGCTGAAGATCAACCTGGTGAGCCTGGCCAAGGATGGGCACATGGAACTGCGCCTCAGTGGCGCGGCGACCTTCCTGAAGGTGCCGGCGCTGACCCAGGTGCTGGTTACCGTACCGGCGGGCACCACGCTGCATGTGCCGCTGGGGAACTTGAGCTATATCGACCACTCGTGCCTTGAGTTGCTGGAGGACTGGAGCCGCAGCAATTCTGCCAATGGGTCACGGTTGCTGATAGAGCAGCGGCGCCTGAAGCGTCGGATCGAGGGGCGGTTGCGGACTACAGCGGGGGCTGGGGCGTAGGAGCGGGTTTACCCGCGAATACGGTAGCGGCGGCAACGGTGATCCGCGGATGGAGATTGGCCAGCAGGGCCGGCCCTTTCGCGGGTGAACCCGCTCCTACGACGGCCTGTGGCGAACCACCGATGCATGTGCGTAGGAGCGGGTTTACCCGCGAATACGGTAGCGGCGGCAACGGTGATCGGCGGGTGGAGATAGGCCAGCAGGGCCGGCCCTTTCGCGGGTGAACCCGCTCCTACGACGGCCTGCGCCGAACCACCGATGCACCTAGGCCGTTACAGGTCTATCAGGCCGGCTGACCCAGCTCGACACCCAGTTGGCGCGACAGGCACGGCCAGCGCTTCCACGCCTCGCCAGTTGCCGGGCTGCTCAGCTTCTCTCGATAAGCCTCCACCGATTCAACCGCAAAGCTCTCGTCATTGAGCATTTCGTCGACCGAGTGGTGCACCACTTCATCCAGCTGGTTGGCAAAGCTTTCGCCAATCAACTGGTGGGCAATCAGGTTGGCGACCGTGGTGTCGACCGGAATCAACGGCTGCTGGAAGTAGCGAATGTACAAGTCATTCACCTCCTCCACCAGGCGGTGCGCCAGGTAGGCTTCATCCAGCAGGCAGTCCAGGCCTACATGCCCTTGCATCACGCTGGGCGGCTGCAGGAAGTAGGCTTCGGCAATTTTCAGTACAGGTTTGATCTGCGATTCGATCCCGGCTTCGCGGGCGACCTCGTGGGCGGCCTCCAGCAGTTCCGGAACCTGATCGATGTAGGCGCTGACGAAGCGCGCCAAAGTACCCTGGGCGTCCTGCTCAGGCAGTTGGATCGAGGGGTGCAGATGGGGCAGTTGCAGCTCGAGACGCTGTTTCAATTGGCCGGTCTGGCCTTCATGTTGATGGGCTTGGCTTACCTGCTCGCGTACAGCAGCGATGTTCATGACAACTCCAGGGACATTACGTTTCAAACGGAAGACACTAAATTAGCTCGGTATACAGAATACCTAAGACGTATTTGTTATAAACCGCGCAAACGTGTGCTATGTCTGGCATAACCAGATGCCATTATTTAGCCATGACCTCTCAAGCGCGCGGTTTTCAGGCTATCTGGCTATTTCGTGAAGTTCATTTCACAGGCTTCATTGCGTGCCATTGGTCGCTGTCTATACTCCCGGTGAACGTGATTCGTTGATGAGGCCCGACTGCTTTTAGCAGGGGCTCGGTCGTCGAAGCCATGCAGTCTTGACCGCCGTTCCCTCTTGCCGCAGGCCACGCCTCCGGGACAACAAGAATTAGAAGGGGAACCCGCAATGATGCGACATCCACATGTCTGGATGGGCCTCCTGTTGTGGTCGGTTTTTGGCCAGGCAAACGCCGCCTGGACCGTGAACATGCACCCAGGGGCGACGGAAGTCTCCAACGCCGTCTTCGACCTGCACATGACCATCTTCTGGATCTGCGTGATCATTGGCATCGTGGTGTTTGGCGCGATGTTCTGGTCAATGGTCATCCACCGCCGCTCCACCGGCCAGCAGGCTGCGCATTTCCACGAGCACACCTGGGTGGAAATCCTCTGGACGGTAGTTCCCTTCCTGATCCTGGTGGCCATGGCCATCCCGGCCACCAAGACGCTGATCGACATCTACGATGCCAGCGATTCGGACATCGACATCCAGGTCACGGGGTACCAGTGGAAATGGCACTACAAGTACCTGGGCCAGGACGTGGAGTTCTTCAGCAATCTGGCCACCCCCACCGACCAGATCCACAACAAGGCGCCCAAGGATGAGCATTACCTGCTGGAAGTCGACCAGCCGCTGGTGCTGCCGGTGGGCGCGAAAGTGCGCTTTCTGGTCACTGCTGCCGACGTGATCCACTCCTGGTGGGTGCCAGCCTTCGCGGTCAAGCGCGACGCCATCCCAGGCTTTGTCAACGAAGCCTGGACCCGGATCGAAAAGCCAGGCATCTACCGCGGCCAGTGTACCGAGCTGTGCGGCAAAGACCACGGCTTCATGCCGGTGGTGGTCGAGGTCAAGTCCAAGGCCGATTACGACACCTGGCTTGGCGAGCGCAAGGCTGAAGCCGCCAAGCTCAAGGAGCTGACCAGCAAGGAATGGACCCTGGAAGAGCTGGTGGCGCGAGGCGACAAGGTCTACCACACCACCTGCGTGGCCTGTCACCAGGCCGAAGGCCAGGGCCTGCCGCCAATGTTCCCGGCGCTCAAAGGCTCGAAGATTGCCACCGGGCCGAAGGAAGGCCACCTGAGCATTGTCTTCCATGGCAAGCCCGGCACGGCCATGGCCGCTTTCGGCAAGCAGCTGTCGGAAGTCGACATCGCTGCTGTGGTCACCTACGAGCGCAATGCCTGGGGCAACAACAAAGGCGACATGGTGACGCCGAAGGACGTGCTGGCGCTGAAGCAGGCAGAAGCCAAGTGAACCGGGTTACTCGCGGCAATCAATGGATTGCAGGAGACAGGACATGAGTGCAGTGATCGACGACCACGCCCACGGCCATGACCATGCGCACGGCCCGGCCAAGGGCCTGATGCGCTGGGTGCTGACCACCAACCATAAAGACATCGGCACGATGTACCTGTGGTTCAGTTTCATCATGTTCCTGCTGGGTGGCTCGTTCGCCATGGTGATCCGCGCTGAGCTGTTCCAGCCGGGTTTGCAGATCGTGGAACCGGCGTTCTTCAACCAGATGACCACCATGCATGGCCTGATCATGGTGTTTGGCGCGGTGATGCCGGCCTTCGTCGGCCTGGCCAACTGGATGATTCCGCTGATGATCGGCGCGCCTGACATGGCCCTGCCACGGATGAACAACTTCAGCTTCTGGCTGCTGCCGGCGGCCTTCCTGCTGCTGGTCTCGACGCTGTTCAGCCCGGGCGGAGGGCCGAACTTTGGCTGGACGTTCTACGCACCGCTTTCCACCACCTATGCGCCAGCCAGTGTCACCTTCTTCATCTTCGCCATCCACCTGATGGGTATCAGCTCGATCATGGGGGCGATCAACGTGATTGCCACCATCCTCAACCTGCGTGCCCCCGGCATGACGCTGATGAAAATGCCACTGTTCGTCTGGACCTGGCTGATTACCGCGTTCCTGCTGATTGCGGTGATGCCAGTACTGGCCGGCGTGGTAACCATGATGCTGATGGATATCCACTTCGGTACCAGCTTTTTCAGTGCCGCAGGTGGCGGTGACCCGGTGCTGTTCCAGCATGTGTTCTGGTTCTTCGGTCACCCTGAGGTGTACATCATGATCCTGCCCGCCTTCGGTGCGGTCAGCTCGATCATCCCGGCGTTCTCGCGCAAGCCGCTGTTCGGTTATACCTCGATGGTGTATGCCACCGGCGCCATTGCCTTCCTGTCATTCATCGTCTGGGCCCACCATATGTTCGTGGTCGGCATCCCGGTGGTCGGCGAGTTGTTCTTCATGTACGCCACCATGCTGATTGCCGTGCCCACCGGGGTGAAGGTATTCAACTGGGTCAGCACCATGTGGGAAGGTTCGCTCACCTTCGAAACGCCGATGCTGTTCGCCATCGCCTTTGTCATCCTGTTCACCATCGGTGGTTTCTCCGGGTTGATGCTGGCGATCGCCCCGGCGGACTTCCAGTACCACGACACTTACTTCGTGGTGGCGCATTTCCATTACGTACTGGTGCCTGGTGCAATTTTCGGCATCTTTGCCTCGGCCTACTACTGGCTGCCGAAATGGACTGGCCACATGTACGACGAAACCCTCGGCAAACTGCACTTCTGGCTGTCGTTCATCGGCATGAACATGGCCTTCTTCCCCATGCACTTCGTAGGCTTGGCCGGCATGCCACGGCGCATCCCCGACTACAACCTGCAGTTCGCCGATTTCAACATGGTGTCGTCGATCGGCGCGTTCATGTTCGGCGCCACGCAGATCTTCTTCCTGTTCATTGTCATCAAGTGCATCCGCGGTGGCGCGCCGGCACCGGCCAAACCCTGGGATGGCGCCGAGGGCCTTGAGTGGTCGATACCCTCGCCTGCGCCCTACCACACCTTCCAGACACCCCCGGAAGTGAAATAGGAACCCGCCATGAACGGCCTGTCGGTGAAACGCCTGGTAACGCGCCTGTTGATGCTGACGGTGGTGATGTTCGCCTTCGGCTTCGCGCTGGTGCCGATCTACGACGTCATGTGCAAAGCGTTCGGTATCAACGGCAAGACCGGCGGCCAATACGAAGGTAGCCAGGTCAGTGACCCGACGCGTGCTGTGCGGGTGCAGTTCATGTCGACCAATGCCAGCGACATGGTCTGGGACTTCTACTCCACTGCCGACCAGCTGGAGGTCAACCCGGGCGCGGTGAACCAGATGATCTTCATTGCTCACAACCCGACCGACCGGCCGATGAGTGCGCAGGCAATACCCAGCATTACCCCGGCCGAGGCCGCGGCCTACTTCCACAAGACCGAGTGCTTCTGCTTTACCCAGCAGGTGCTGCAGCCCGGCGAACGCATCGAGATGCCGGTGCGCTTCATCGTCGACCGCGACCTGCCGGCCAGCGTGAAGCACCTGACACTGGCCTACACCTTGTTCGACATCACCGCTCGCCACCCGCCGGTCGCGCACGTTGCGGCGCAGGACGTCCAGGGCGCCCGTTAAGGGAAGGAGAACAGCAATGGCAAGTCATGAGCACTACTACGTTCCGGCGCAGAGCAAATGGCCGATCATCGCCACCATCGGCATGTTCATCACGGTATTCGGCCTGGGCACCTGGTTCAACGACATGAAGGCGGGCCACCCGGATTCGCACGGGCCGCTGATCTTCTTCGTGGGTGCGTTGTTTCTGGCCTACATGCTGTTCGGCTGGTTTGGGTCAGTGGTCAAGGAGAGCCGCGCCGGGTTGTACAGCCCGCAGCTGGATCGCTCGTTCCGCTGGGGCATGAGCTGGTTCATCTTCTCTGAAGTGATGTTCTTCCTGGCGTTCTTCGGCGCGCTGTTCTATGTCCGCGTACTGGCGGGGCCGTGGCTGGGAGGCGAAGGGGCCAAAGGTGTTGCGCACATGCTGTGGCCAACGTTCGAATTCACCTGGCCGCTACTGCACACCCCCGACCCCAAGCTGTTCCCGCCGCCCAAGGAAGTGATCGACCCGTGGCATCTGCCGCTGATCAACACCATCCTGCTGGTCAGTTCCAGTGTGACAATCACCATTGCCCACCACGCCTTGCGCCGTGACCACCGCGGGCCGCTGAAATTCTGGATGGCGCTGACCATTGTTCTGGGCATCAGCTTCATCGCGCTGCAGGCCTTCGAGTACCACGAGGCCTATACCAAGCTGGGGCTGACACTGGGCTCAGGGATCTACGGTGCGACGTTCTTCATGCTTACCGGGTTTCACGGTGCCCACGTGACATTGGGCACGATCATTCTGATTGTGATGTTCGTGCGTATTTTGCGCGGGCATTTCAACCCAGAAAAACACTTCGGCTTCGAGGCAGCCAGTTGGTACTGGCACTTCGTCGATGTGGTGTGGGTGGGGTTGTTCATCTTTGTCTATGTGTTGTGAATACGAAACCCTGTAGGGGTGGGTGAGCGCTTCAGAAAGGGGCGTGGGAGACCAGCTGACCGCTGATCAAGCCCCAGGCGACCAGGCCTATGGTCAAGGCTGCCAGGGTGACCCGTACGGTCAGGGCCTTGAGCAGGCGGGTCGAGTTTTCATCATCCTTGACCAGAAACACCAGGCCACTGAACAGACTGGCAATCGTGGCCAACAGCATCAGGACAATCGCGGCCTTGAGCATGGCGTTACTCCGGGGGGATGCGGTGATGTGGATAAGTATAGCGAGGCGCCCGTGAGGCCGTTTCGCCCAGGCTGGGTACCGACGCTGGTGGTGCTTGCACTGCTGCCAGGGTTGATTGCGCTTGGTTGCTGGCAACTCGGCCGTGCCGAGGAAAAGCGCGTGCTGCTGGCCACCTATGCGGAACGGCGGGTTGAAGCGCCGATCGCCACCGCCCAGCTCCTCTCGAAAGAAGACAACGCCTTCCGCCGTGTGCACCTGTATGGCCGCTTCGACGCCGAGCACAGCGTGCTGCTGGACAACCGCATGCGCGACGGAAAAGCCGGTGTCGAGCTGCTGCAGCCCTTCCACGACCAAGCCAGCGGCCTGTGGTTGCTGATCAATCGTGGCTGGCTGCCATGGCTGGACCGCCGGGTGCCGGTGCACTTCGAAACCCCTGCCGAGGCCTTGGCGCTGGATGCCTCTGTGTATGTCGCGCCCGGTAGCACCTTCCAGCTGCACCCGGACCCCATCGGTGGGCAATGGCCGCATCTGTTGACCGCTATCGATGCTGCGCTGCTATGGCAACAGCTTGATCGCGAAGGCTTCGCTCAGGAATTGCGCCTGGAGCCGGGCCCTGCGAGCTATCGCCTGGACTGGCCGGTTGTGGCCATGAGCCCCGAAAAACACGTGGGCTACGCCGTGCAGTGGTTTGCCCTGGCTACCGCTCTGGTTCTGCTCTACCTCTACTTCGGCTGGCACCAAAACAAGGAGAAACGCCATGGCCACCGCCACTCCACTGGACGTGCCTGAACGTAGCAAGCCCAGAGCCCGTGGGCGTTTGCAGCTGTTACTGATCCTGCTGGTGGTGCTTGGGCCGATGGTTCTGGCCACCAGTATGTACAAGCTCAAATTCTGGGTGCCGGAAGGCCGCAGCTACCATGGCGCCATGATTGGCAATGGGGAAAGCCGTGCCGATCTCGGCGTGGCGGGACAGGACGAGCGCTGGCAGTTGCTGGTCAGCGCGCCCCAGGCCTGCACCGAAGACTGTCAGCGCCTGGTGTACCTGGCTCGGCAGATTCAGGTCGGGCTGGGGCGTGATGCCAGCCGCGCCAGCCATGCGCTGGCCGCCGCCCAGCCGCTGAGCGCCGACTATCAGGCACTGCTTGGCCGCGAGTACCCGCAGTTGCAGCGCTACCCGCTGGATGCGCAACGTTATCAGCAGAAGGTTGTCGAGCCCGGCCCGCAGCTGTGGATCGTCGACCCGCACGGCAACCTGGTGCTGCGCTACGACGGCAAGGTCAACGGCAAGCATGTGCTGGATGACCTGCGCCACCTGCTCAAGCTGTCCAACATCGGCTAGGAGCCTGCCATGGCCAGACCTGGATTTCGCCTTGCTGTGTTCGCCACCCTGCTGGCACTGCTGGTCGTCCTGCTTGGTGCCTATACCCGCCTGACCCACGCAGGCCTCGGTTGCCCCGACTGGCCGGGGTGCTATGGCTTTATCAGCGTGCCCAAGACTGACGCGCAGTTGGCCCATGCCGAGCTGCACTTTCCGGAGCACCCGGTGGAAGCTGCCAAGGGCTGGGCGGAGATGGTCCACCGCTACTTTGCCGGTAGCCTGGCCGTGGTGATCGCCCTGCTCGCGTTCCAGGCAATGCGCCGGCATGCCCGCGATGGGCAGCCTTATCGCCTGCCGATGCTGCTACTGGGTGTGGTGTTGGCCCAGGCAGCCTTCGGAATGTGGACGGTCACCCTGAAGCTGTGGCCGCAGGTGGTCACGGCGCACTTGCTGGGTGGCTTTACCACGTTGAGCTTGCTGTTCCTGTTGTCTCTGCGTCTGTCCCGGGCTTTTGCGCCCTTGCCGAAACTGCCGCTGAGCCTGCGCCGGATCGCTGCACTGGCGCTGCTGGTGGTAATCGGCCAGATTGCCCTGGGCGGTTGGGTCAGCGCCAACTACGCAGCCGTGGCCTGCATCGACCTGCCGACCTGCCATGGCCAGTGGTGGCCAGCGGCGGATTTCAGCAACGGCTTCCACCTGACCCAGCACGTCGGCCCCAATTACCTTGGCGGGCAGTTGGACAGTGATGCGCGCACGGCCATCCACATCAGCCACAGGTTGGGCGCGCTGCTGGTGACCTGTGTGCTGTTGATGCTCAGCTGGAAGCTGCACCGCTGTGGTCTCCCCGGCCTGGCGCGGCTGGTGCTGCTGGCGCTGGCCTTGCAAGTGGGCCTGGGCATCAGCAACGTGGTGTTCCACCTGCCGCTGGCGGTGGCTGTTGCGCACAATGCCGGCGGGGCGATGCTGCTGCTGAGCATGGTGCTGGTGAACTACCGCATTCGAGTGGTCGACAAGGTTCGTATGGGTGTCGGTCATGGTTGGCGTCTGCGGCCGGTGGTCGGGGTGGGCATTTCCCATCACATGAGGAACGACTCGTGGCGACGCTTCTAAGCGTACGACGGGCCCGCTGGCGCGATTACCTTGAGCTGACCAAGCCCAAGGTGGTGGTGCTGATGCTGATCACCTCGCTGGCGGGCATGTTCCTGGCCACCCGGGCGGGCGTCAGCTGGAGCGTGCTGTTGTTCGGCAACCTGGGCATCGGCCTGTGCGCGGGTGGCGCAGCGGTGGTCAATCATGTGGTGGATCGGCGCATCGATGCGCTGATGGCACGCACCCACAAACGGCCTTTGGCCCAAGGCCGAGTCGAGCCCCTGCCGGCGCTGTTGTTCGCTTTGGCCCTGGCGCTGCTGGGCATGGTCCTGCTGCTGGTGTTCACCAACGCCCTCACCGCCTGGCTGACCCTGGCCTCATTACTCGGTTATGCGGTGCTCTACACCGGCTTTCTCAAGCGCGCCACGCCACAGAACATCGTCATCGGTGGCCTGGCCGGTGCCGCTCCGCCGTTGCTCGGCTGGGTGGCGGTAAGCGGCCATGTCAGCGCCGAACCCTTGCTGCTTGTGCTGATTATTTTCGCCTGGACCCCGCCGCATTTCTGGGCGCTGGCCATCCACCGCAAGGAGGAATACGCCAAGGCCGATATCCCGATGTTGCCGGTGACCCACGGCGAGCGCTACACCAAACTGCATATCCTGCTGTACACCCTGATCCTGCTGGCGGTGAGCCTGCTCCCGTATGCCATCCACATGAGTGGCCCGCTGTACCTGGCCTGTGCCCTGGGCTTGGGCCTGCGCTTCCTGCATTGGGCCTGGGTGTTGTACCGTAGCAGCCGGCCGCACGCGGCGATCGGCACCTTCAAGTACTCTATCGGCTACCTGTTCGCGCTGTTCATCGCGTTGCTCCTTGACCACTACCTGTTGCTGAGCCTATGACCCGAACCCAGAAAACCGTCTTCATCCTCGTTGCCCTGGTCGCGTTGATCCTGGGCCTGACCGTCAACAAGGTGCTTAATGGTCGTGACCAGCCCAACCCTGCCGAGCTGATTGATGCGGGCATCATCCTGCTGCCGCAGAGCCGCGCCGTGGCTGATGTCACCATGACCAACCAGGACGGCCAGCCGGTGCAGATGGATGACCTCAAGGGCAAATGGTCGCTGCTGTTCTTTGGCTACACCTACTGCCCGGACATCTGCCCGACCACCCTGGCCCAGTTGCGCCAGGTGAAGAGCGAGCTGCCCAAGGATGCCGTCGACCGGCTGCAGGTGGTGTTGGTGAGCGTGGACCCTAACCGCGACACGCCGAACCAGCTGAAGCAGTATCTGGGCTATTTCGACAAGGACTTTGTCGGCGTGGCGGGGTCGATCGAGGATACCCAGAAGCTGGCCAATGCCTTGAGCATTCCGTTCATTCCGGCGGATACCAGCAAGCCGGGGTATACCGTGGATCACAGCGGTAACCTGGCGATTGTCGGGCCGGATGGGCGACAGCGTGGGTTCATTCGGGCGCCGTTCAACAACCAGAAGCTGGGGGCGCAGTTGCCGGGGCTGGTCAAGCGGGATTGAGAGTGCTGGGCCTGCTGCGCAGGCCTTTCGCGACACAAGGCCACGGATCGGCGTACGCCTTACTTTGTGGGAGCGGCCTTGCGTCGCGAAAGGGCCGCAAAGCGGCCCCGGGGATGTTGGCTCAGAACGCCGGAACCACAGCGCCTTTGTACTTCTCGATGATGAACTGCTTCACCTCAGGCGAGTGCAGTGCAGCCGCCAGTTTCTTCATGTCGTCCGAGTCCTTGTTGTCCGGGCGGGCAACCAGGATGTTCACGTAAGGCGAGTCGCTGCCCTCGATGGCCAGCGCGTCTTTTTCCGGGTTCAGCTTGGCTTCCAGCGCGTAGTTGGTGTTGATCAGGGCAGCATCTACCTGGGTCAGCACACGCGGGATGGTGGCGGCTTCCAGCTCACGGAACTTCACGTTTTTCGGGTTTTCGGCAACATCCTTCACGGTCGACAGGATGTTCTTGTTGTCCTTGAGCTTGATCACGCCAGCCTTGTCCAGCAGCAGCAAGGCGCGGCCGCCGTTGGTGGCGTCGTTGGGGATGACCACGGTGGCGCCGGAGGACAGCTCGTCCAGCTTCTTGATCTTGGACGAATACACGCCCAGTGGCTCGATGTGCACGCCTGCCACGCTCACCAGCTGGGTACCCTTGGCCTTGTTGAACTCATCCAGGTAAGGCTGGTGCTGGAAGAAGTTGGCGTCCAGGCGCTTTTCGGCCACCTGCACGTTCGGCTGGATGTAGTCGGTGAATTCCTTGACCTTCAGCTCTACGCCTTCTTTCGCCAGTTGTGGTTTGACGAAGTTGAGGATCTCGGCGTGCGGCACCGGGGTGGCGGCGACGGTAAGGGTATCGGCCTGGGCCGAGAAGGCCGCGACAGCGGCAGCGACAGCAAGCAGCTTCTTCATTGATCACTCCTTGTGAGGGCCGCGACGGCCCCCGAACGGGTCGGCCTGGCCGACCCCATTGGGGTTATTTACGGGAAAAATGCACGACCAGTTTGTCGCCCACGCTCTGCAGTACTTGAACCAGTATCAGCAGCAGTACCACAGTCACTACCATCACATCGGTCTGGAAACGCTGGTAACCGAAGCGGATAGCCAGGTCACCAAGGCCACCGGCACCCACCACACCGGCCATGGCGGTGTAAGAAACCAGGGTGATGGCGGTTACGGTAATGGCCGCGAAGATGCCCGGACGGGCTTCCGGCAGCAGCGCACTGGTGATGATCTGGCGGGTGGTGGCGCCCATCGACTGGGTGGCTTCGATGATGCCGCGGTCCACTTCACGCAAGGCGGTTTCAACCAGGCGTGCAAAGAACGGCGTGGCACCCACTACCAGCGGCGGGATGGCGCCTGCAACGCCCAGCGAGGTACCGGTGATCAGCACGGTGAACGGGATCATCACGATCAGCAAAATGATGAATGGCAGCGAGCGCAGGATGTTGACCACCAGCGACAGCAGCGCATAGACGCCTTTCTGTTCGAACATCTGCTTTGGCCCGCAGAGGAACAGCAACACGCCCAGTGGCAGGCCTAGCAGCACGGTGAAGAACAGCGAGCCGAACAGCATGATCATGGTATCGACGGTGGCCAGCCAGATTTCGGCCCAGTCGACGTTGGCAAAGAAATTCAGGGCGTCCATCAACGCAGTACCTCCATATGTACGTCAGCTGCCTTGAAGCGGGCGAACGCCGCTTCCATGTCTCCGCCGATCAGGGCGAGAGTGAGCTGGCCATAGGGGACATCCTTGATGCGGTCGATACGCCCGGCGAGGATGCTGTAGTCGACACCGGTTTCGCGGGCCACGGTGCCCAGCAGCGGCGCGTAGGTGGCGTCGCCCTGGAAGGTCAGGCGTACGATGCGGCCTGGCACGTGGGCAAAGTCGTCGCGCTGCTCGCCTTCGTCGACCTGCTCGTCTTCCTGGACGAAGCGCTTGGTGGTGGGGTGCTGCGGGTGCAGAAACACCTCGGCCACCGAGCCTTGCTCGACGATCTGACCGGCGTCCATCACGGCCACGCGGTCGCAGACACGGCGGATCACGTCCATCTCGTGGGTAATCAGCACGATGGTCAGCTTCAGTTCACGGTTGATCTCGGCCAGCAGTTGCAGGACCGAGGCCGTGGTTTGCGGGTCGAGGGCACTGGTGGCCTCGTCGCATAGCAGAATCTTTGGGTTGGTGGACAGGGCGCGGGCGATGCCGACGCGCTGCTTCTGGCCGCCGGACAGCTGCGCCGGGTACTTCTTGGCGTGGTCCGACAGGCCAACGCGAGCCAGTAGCTCGGTGACACGCTTGTCGATTTCGCTGCGCGACAGCTCACCGGCCAGGGCCAGTGGCAGGGCGACGTTGTCGGCGACGGTCTTGGAAGCCAGCAGGTTGAAGTGCTGGAAAATCATCCCGACTTGCTGGCGGAAGCCGCGCAACTGGCTGGCGTTGAACGCGGTGACATCTTCGCCGTCGACGATGATCGTGCCGCCGGAGGGCTCCTCCAGGCGGTTGATCAGGCGCAGCATGGTGCTTTTGCCAGCGCCGGAATGGCCGATCAGGCCGAACACCTGGCCATCTTCGATGGTCAGGCTGGTCGGATTCAGTGCGGGGATTTCCCTACCGGCAACGCGGTAGGTTTTATGTACCTGTTGGAACTCGATCACGTAGCGAACCTTGTGGGGCGCATTGAAATTTGGGTCAGCGGTTAGCTGGGGTCGCGCATTTTAGCCTTTTCCCATAGCTGTTCTTAGCATTTATTTCGTCATGCACCAATCCATCGGGCATATCGCGACAACCGGTAATCCTGATTGAACGCTCGGCAACGCCCTCCAGTCACTACTTGCACAAGCCCTGAACGGGCACGCCTTAAGACTGATGAGGAGAGCCGATCATGCCCAGCAAGAAAACGGATGCGCCCAAGCACAGCGAGGCCGCCGGTACCCAGACCCCTGACAGGGCCAACACCAATGCCAAGCTGCAGAGCCTGGAGGCCGACCGTAGCGATGCGACCGGGCATGCGCTGCGAACCAACCAAGGCGTGCGCATTGCTGACAACCAGAACTCCCTCAAGGCGGGTGATCGCGGACCTTCGCTGCTTGAAGACTTCATCATGCGCGAGAAAATCACCCACTTCGACCATGAGCGTATCCCCGAGCGCATCGTGCACGCACGCGGTACCGGGGCACACGGGTTCTTCCAGAGCTACGGCAACCACGCTGAGCTGACCAAGGCCGGCTTCCTGCAAGATCCGGAAAAGATCACCCCGGTTTTTGTCCGCTTCTCGACGGTTCAGGGCCCACGCGGGTCTGGTGACACGGTGCGAGATGTACGGGGCTTTGCCGTCAAGTTCTATACAGATGAAGGCAATTTCGACTTGGTCGGCAACAACATGCCGGTGTTTTTCATCCAGGATGCCATCAAGTTCCCCGATTTTGTCCACGCGGTGAAGCCAGAGCCCCACAACGAGATACCGACCGGCGGTTCGGCTCACGACACCTTTTGGGATTTCGTCTCGCTGGTGCCGGAGTCGGCCCATATGGTCATGTGGGCCATGTCTGACCGCGCCATCCCGCGCAGCCTTCGAATGATGGAAGGCTTTGGCGTGCATACTTTCCGTCTGATCAATGCCAAGGGCGTGGCCAGCTTCGTCAAGTTTCATTGGAAACCACGCCAGGGCGTGCATTCCCTGCTGTGGGACGAAGCCCAGAAGCTGGCGGGCAAGGACACCGACTTCCAGCGCCGTGACCTATGGGAAGCCATCGAAACCGGTGACTACCCGGAATGGGAACTGGGCGTGCAGATTGTGCCTGAGGCTGACGAACACAAATTCGACTTCGACCTGTTGGACCCGACCAAGATCATCCCGGAGGAACTGGTACCCGTCACGCCGCTGGGCAAGATGGTGCTCAACCGCAACCCGGACAATTTCTTTGCCGAGGTCGAACAGGTGGCGTTCTGCCCAGGCCATATCGTGCCAGGTATCGACTTTACCAACGACCCGCTGCTGCAGGGCCGGCTGTTCTCGTACACCGATACCCAGATCAGCCGCCTGGGTGGGCCGAACTTCCACCAGATCCCGATCAACCGGCCGGTAGCGCCGAACCACAACAACCAGCGTGATGCCCTGCACCAGCACGTCGTGCACAAGGGCCGGGCTTCCTACGAGCCCAACTCGATTGATGGCGGCTGGCCGAAGGAAACCCCGCCTGCGGCGCAGGACGGCGGCTTCGAGAGCTATCAGGAGCGTGTCGATGCGCACAAGATTCGCCAGCGCAGTGAGTCGTTTGGCGATCACTTCTCGCAGGCTCGGCTGTTCTTCCAGAGCATGAGCCCGACCGAGCAACAGCACATCATCAAGGCTTACAGCTTCGAGTTGGGCAAAGTGGAGCGTGAACATATCCGCGCCCGGGAAGTGAATGAAATTCTCGCCAACATCGACCTGAAGCTGGCGGCGGCGGTTGCGGCCAACCTGGGCCTTCCTGCGCCGAAAGCGGGTACGGTGAAGGTGAAGGGTAGCCAGCTGACGCAATCGCCTGCGTTGAGCCAGATGAACCACCCAGGTTCGGTGGGTATCAAGGGGCGCAAGATTGCTGTGCTGGTGGCAGATGGCGTGGACGCTGCCAGCGTGGACAAACTGGTCAAGGCCCTGGAAGCGCACAGTGCCCGGCCGATGCTGCTGGGGCCGACCTCGGCGCCGGTGAAGGCGGCGGATGGCAAACAACTGCCGGTAGCGGCGTCGATGGAGGGGATGCCTTCGATCATGTTCGACGGGATTGTCGTGCCTGCGGGCAAGGCCTCTACGGATGCGCTGGCGGCTAGCGGATTGGCCAAGCACTTCGTGCTGGAGGGCTACAAGCACCTGAAGGCGCTGGTGCTGACCAAGGAATTGGCGAAAGCGTTGGGGCTCAAGGAGGACAAGGGGCTGCTGCTCGGGGATGAGCAGAAGGCAGTGGATGCCTTTGTCAAAGCGGTTGAAAGCCACCGGGTGTGGGAGCGGGAGGCGGCAGCTGAAGCTGTTCCTGCCTGATAAGGCCTTGTCGCGGGTAAACCCGCTCCTGATAGAGGAGCGGGTTTACCCGCGAAGCGTTTACTGCTGATGCGGGACCAGCACCACCTGTGCCGGCAGCGAGCGCTGAATCTCATGCTTCTGCTTCAGCTCGAACCCACTGTCAATCTTGCGCACGCGCTTTTCCAGCAAGGTCTTCAGCCAAGGTGCATCCTCGGTGCGCGGTACCTGGAATACCACTTCGCACTGGTAACTCACCACATCGGCGGCAATGTCGTCCAGTTGGCGGCGCAGAACGCGGCTGTCAGTGGTCTTCAAGGCCACCACGGTACTGGGCGCTGTCGGGTCGATGATGCGTGCCTTGGGCTTGGCTTCGGCGGCTTTCAGCGCAGCTTCAGCCTTTTCCAGTTCGGCCTTGCGGGCCTGGGTCACGGCATCCCCGCCGGTCACCGCTGGCGCCTGCGGCATCAGTGCCCGGGCACGAGCCAGCGCGGTAGCTGCCGCGTTTACATCGCCCTTCTGCAGAACGATCTGGCTACGTTGCAGGTAAGCTTCGGCCAGTTGGCGCTGGTATTGCTCCAGGCGTGCATCATCCGGCGACTGGGCCTGCAGTGCAGCAAGCTGGTCTTCGGCGGTAGCCAGCTCATTGCTGGCGATGTTCTGTTGCAACTGCTGCCAGGCATCTGCTTGAGCAGGTGCGGTGGCCTGTTCGACCGGCGCATTGGAACAGGCAGCCAGGATCAGGGAAAACGCGGCAACAAGCAGATAACGGGAGGCGAACGGCTTCATTCCTGCGACTCTCTATTTGCGCAAAAAGCGAGCAAGTCTACACCCAGGTGCGCACGCTCGAAAATAGGCCTTACAGACCCTTTACGGGCCGAAGGTTGCAAGGCGTGCCTGCACACGCCTTGCTTTTCAGCGTTTTGGCAGAGCCAGGCTCAGCAAGAATAGCACCGCGGCGCAGACCACGATCGAGGGCCCGGCGGGGGTGTCCTTGAACCAGGACATGGCCAGGCCGCCGCAGACTGCGGTGACACCCAGCAGGCTGGCACCCAGGGCCATCTGCTCTGGTGAGCGGGCGTGACGCTGTGCCGCAGCGGCAGGAATGATCAGCAGTGAGGTAATCAGCAACACGCCAACGATTTTCATGGCAACCGCAATCACCACCGCGATCAGCAGCATCAGCGCCATGCGCAAGCCGGCCACGGGCAGGCCTTCTACCACGGCCAGTTCTTCGTGCACGGTAACCGCCAGCAGCGGCCGCCACAGCACAGCGAGCAGCAGCAGAACCAGTGCACTGCCGCCGAGGATCCAGGCCAGGTCGGTGGTGCTGATGGCCAGCAGATCGCCGAACAGGTAAGCCATCAGGTCAATGCGCACATCGTGCATGAAGCTCAGCACCACCAGGCCCAGCGACAAGGTGCTGGGGGCCAGGATACCCAGGAGGGTGTCGGAGGCCAGCGGCTGGCGTTGCTGCAATGTCACCAGCAGAATCGCCAGCAACAGGCAGCCCACGGTTACCGCCAGCGCCGGGCTGACATCCAGGGCAAAGCCCAGGGCCACACCGAGCAGCGCGGCGTGAGACAGGGTGTCGCCAAAATAGGCCATGCGCCGCCATACCACGAAGGAGCCCAGTGGGCCTGCAACCAGTGCCAGGGACAAGCCGGCAAGCAAGGCGTAGAGAAGAAAATCAGCCATGCTTGCAGTGCTCTCCGTGAACATGGGTGCCAGGGGCGACCACCGAGCCATGCAGGTCGTGGCTGTGGTCGTGATGGTGGTGGTAGATGGCCAGGCTCGGTGCGGTCTTGCCGAACAGCTCGACGAACGCCGGATCACCGCTGACTTGCTCAGGGTGACCCGAGCAGCACACGTGGCGGTTCAGGCACACCACCTGGTCGGTAGCGCTCATGACCAGGTGCAGGTCGTGGGACACCATCAGTACGCCGCAGCCGTGGCGGTCGCGCAGGCGGGTGATGAGGTTGTAAAGCTCGGTCTGGCCGACCACGTCCACACCTTGTACCGGTTCGTCGAGCACCAGCAACTGGGGTTCGCGCAGCAAGGCGCGGGCCAGCAGCACGCGTTGCATTTCGCCGCCGGAAATAGTCTGGATCGGGCTGTCGATGACGTGCTCGGCGCCCACTTCCTGCAGCGCCGACAAGGCTGCCGCGCGGTCTACGCCGGGCACCAGGCGCAAGAAGCGCAGCACCGACAGCGGCAGCGTGGCATCAACCTGAATTTTCTGCGGCATGTAGCCAATGCGCAGCTTGGGTTTGCGCCATACCTTGCCGCGATGTGGCTTGAGCAGGCCAAGTACGGCGCGCACCAGGGTCGTCTTGCCCGCCCCGTTAGGGCCAATCAGGGTGACGATCTGGCCTGGGGCGACCGACAGGTCGATGCTGTCGAGCACCGCCTCACCGCCAAAGGTGACGCCGACCTGCTCCAGGCGAATCAGGGCGTCGCTCATGCCGCGCTCCGGCAGTTACCGCACAGGCCGACCACTTCCACGGTCTGGGTCTCGACCGTGAAACTCACGCCTTTGGCGCTGTTGATGATGGCCTCGCTGATGCTGCTCTGCTCGAGCTCGATGGCCACATGGCAGGCCCGACAGATCAGGAACTGGCCTTGGTGCACGTGCTCGGGGTGGCTGCAGCCGATGAAGGCGTTGAGCGATGCGATGCGATGTACCAGGCCGTTTTCCAGCAGGAAGTCCAGCGCACGGTACACCGTGGGCGGCGCGGCGCGGCGGCCGTCCTGCTCACTGAGCACAGCGAGGATGTCGTAGGCGCCCAGTGGCTTGTGGCTCTGCCACACCAGCTCCAGCACACGGCGGCGCAGGGCTGTCAGGCGCAGGCCCTGGCGGGTGCACAAGGCGTCGGCTTCAGCCAGTGCGCTGTGTACGCAATGGGAGTGGTCGTGAGGACGGTTGGCCAGCGGTGTGATGGACATGGGCAGCGACGGTTCTGGACAGAGACGTTATTATGTTACCTGTTTCTGAAGATTCGAGTATCCACCGTGTCCCGATTCCTGGCTCTGTTTGTCGCTTTCATCGCATTATCCGCGCAGGCCGACGTGCGTGTGCTCACCAGTATCAAGCCCCTGCAGCAGATTGCCGCTGCCGTGCAGGAGGGTGTTGGCAGCCCTGACGTGCTGCTGCCGCCCGGCGCTTCACCCCACCACTATGCGCTGCGCCCCTCGGACGTGCGGCGGGTAGGCGATGCCGACCTGCTTTACTGGATCGGCCCTGACATGGAGAACTTCCTTCCGCGTGTGCTGGGAAGCCGCAGCAAGGCCACAGTGGCTGTGCAGTCGCTGCCGGGCATGAAGCTGCGCCACTTTGGCGAGGACAGCCACTCCCATGAGGAAGCAGACCATGACGATCATGACCACGATCACCGCCCAGGCAGCCTGGATGCGCATTTGTGGCTATCGTCGGTCAATGCGCGAGTAATCGCGGCAAAAATGGCAGCTGACCTGGCCCAGGTCGACCCGGCCAATGCGGCTCGCTATCAGAGCAACCTGAAGGCCTTCGATGAACGCCTGGATGCGTTGGATGGGCGTATCAAGGCGCGCGTGGCCGGTATTGCCGGCAAGCCGTACTTCGTCTTCCACGAAGCCTTCGACTATTTTGAAGCTGAATATGGCTTGAAGCACGCGGGCGTGTTCAGCGTGGCATCCGAGGTGCAGCCTGGGGCGCAACATGTGGCGGCCATGCGCAAGCGTCTTCAGGAAGTGGGCAAGACCTGCGTGTTCAGCGAGCCGCCACTGCGGCCGCGATTGGCCGAGACGCTGACTGCCGGGTTGCCGGTGCGCCTGGCCGAGCTGGATGCCTTGGGTGGCACCGATCCGGTGGATGGCAAAGGGTATGAGCGCTTGCTGGAGAAGCTGGGCGGTGACCTGGCAGGCTGCCTGGAACAGCTGTAAGCCTGTACCGGCCCCTTCGCGGGTGAATCCGTGCCCACAGGTACTGCGCAGGCCTCAAGGCCGTCGCTATCCCTGTGGGAGCGGGTTCACCCGCGAAGAAGCAGACGCGGTCTACAGCGCGAACGGCAGGTGCAAAGCCACCTGCTGGCGCTGCGCCAGACGTACTTCAAACTCGCTCGGATCGTGGATCATCACATCCATCCCGGCAAACGATTCGGCGGCAATCAGGCGCGACAGCCAGAAACGTACGCAGCCTACCCTCAACATTTCCGGCCACAGCTCGGCTTCGGCTGCAGTGAACGGCCGCAGCGCCGCATAGGCTGCCAGCAGTGCCTGGGCGCGTGGTACATCCACCGCTCCCTGCTCATCCAGGCACCAGTCGTTCACGGTGATGGCAATGTCATACAGCATCGGCCCGGAGCAGGCATTGTAGAAGTCGATCACACCGGTCAGGTGGGTGCCTTCGAACATCACGTTGTCGCGGAACAGGTCGGCATGCAGGTTGGCCCGCGGCAAGGCCAGGATCTGCGCCTTATGTGCGCTGATTTCGTCCAGCGCCGGCTGCAGCAATGCGGCTTGCTCCGCAGTCAGGCGTGGCAGTAGCTCGGCACCCGAGGCCAGCATCCAGTCCAGGCCGCGGTCGGTGCGGCGCTCGATGATGTGCTCTCGGGTGGCCAGGTGAATGTGTGCCAGTAGCTCGCCGACCTGGGCGCAGTGCTGGTTGTTGGGTGCCTTGATGTGTTTGCCCGACAGCCTGGGCTGCAGCAATGCCGGCTTGCCGCACAGCTCGCGCAGGCCGTTGCCGTCGCGATCACGAATGGCATAGGGCACCGGCATGTCGGCACCGTGCAGGGTATCGAGCAGCTTGATGAAGAACGGCATGTCCTCGCTGGGCCCACGCTCGATCAGCGTCAGGACGAACTCCCCCTGTTCGAGGCTGACGAAGAAATTGCTGTTCTCGGTACCGGCGGCAATGCCCTGGAAGTCGAGCAGACGGCCCAGCTCGTACGGCGCCAGAAAGGTTTCCAGCTCAGGCCGGGTCACGGGGGTGAAGACTGACATGATGAAAAAATGCCCATACGGGCACTTCCGCCGGGAAGTGCCGGGTTGATGTGAACGGTGCGCGTCAGCTTACCACTCGAAGATCTTCCAGGACGGAATCAGCATGTCCGGCTGGTCGGATCGAATGAAATTGGCATCAGTGCCATCAGCGCGTACCAGGAAGTAAGGCTTGCCGTTTTTCGGCGTGATCTTGATCGCATACAGGAAGCCGTTTTGCCGGTATTCCTGGATGGTTTTATCGCCTTCCGTGCGAATGGTCACCTCGGGATCGGCCGAGGGGGCGTCGTCCGCCGCCAGGGTGACGACAGGCGTGGTTGCCAACAGGCCGAGCAGTAACAGGCGATTGAGTGTGCGCATGATAACCTAGTCCCTTTGTCGTCAATGATTCTGGCTATTCTAGCGCCGGACCCGTCGAAAAGGTTGATTCTGCTCATGAGCCAAGCGCCCCTCGTCCTGGTGGACGGTTCCTCCTACCTTTATCGCGCCTTCCACGCGCTGCCACCGCTGACCACGTCCAAGGGCATGCCGACCGGTGCGGTGAAGGGTGTGCTGAACATGCTCAAGAGCCTGCGCAAGCAATATCCCGACAGCCTGTTCGCCGTGGTGTTCGACGCCAAGGGCGGCACTTTCCGCGATGCCATGTTCGCTGAGTACAAGGCCAACCGCCCCAGCATGCCGGATGACCTGCGGGTACAGATCGAGCCGCTGCACGCCAGCGTCAAGGCGCTGGGCTACCCGCTGCTGTGCGTGGAGGGTGTCGAGGCTGACGACGTGATCGGCACCTTGGCGCGCAGCAGCGCCGCCCTGGGTCGCCCGGTGATCATCTCGACCGGTGACAAGGACATGGCGCAGCTGGTGGACGGGCACATTACCTTGGTCAACACCATGACCGGAAGCGTGCTGGACGTGGCTGGCGTGCACGAGAAGTTCGGCGTCGGCCCGGAACACATCATCGACTTCCTGGCCCTGATGGGTGACAAGGTCGACAACATCCCGGGCGTGCCGGGCGTGGGCGAAAAAACGGCGGTGGGGCTGCTGACCGGCATCGGCGGCGGTCTCAGCGACCTTTACGCCAACCTGGACAAGGTACCAACGCTGGCCATTCGCGGCGCCAAGACCTTGCCGGCCAAGCTGGAGGAGCACCGCGACGCGGCATTCCTGTCCTACGAGCTGGCCACCATCAAGGTTGACGTGCCGCTGGATGTCGAGGTCGAGGCGCTGGTGTGCGGTGAACCTGACCGCGAGGCGTTGCTGGCGTTGTACACCGAGATGGAGTTCAAGAGCTGGGTCGCCGAAGTGCAGCGCGATGCCGCCAAGGCCGGTGATGATGTTGCCCCGGCCGTGGAGCCTGCGGCCAAGGTCGAGCCCAAATACGAAACCATTCTCGACCAGGCCCGTTTCGACGCCTGGCTGGAGAAGCTGCGCCAGGCACCGCTGTTCGCCTTCGACACCGAGACCACCGGCCTGGACGCCCAGCAGGCGCAGTTGGTCGGCCTGTCCTTCGCTGTCGAGCCGCACGAAGCGGCCTATGTGCCGCTGGCCCACGATTATGAAGGCGCGCCGGTCCAGCTGGATCGCGAGGCCGTGCTGTTGGCGCTGAAGCCCTTGCTGGAGGACCCGGCCAAGGCCAAGGTCGGGCAGAACGCCAAGTACGACATCAACATCCTCGCCAATGGCTCTCCCGCCATCGAGATGCGCGGCGTGGCCTATGACACCATGCTCGAGTCGTACGTGCTGAACTCCACGGCCACCCGTCATGACATGGACAGCCTGGCGCAGAAGTACCTCGACCACACCACGATCGCCTTCGAGGACATCGCCGGCAAGGGTGCCAAGCAGCTTACCTTCAACCAGATCACCCTGGACAAGGCCGGCCCCTACGCCGCCGAAGACGCCGACATCACGCTGCGCCTGCACCATGCATTGCAGGCCCGCCTGGCACAGACGCCGAGCGTGCAACCGGTGCTGACGGATATCGAGATGCCGCTGGTGCCGGTGCTGGCCAGGATCGAGCGCCAGGGTGCGTTGGTCGATGCCGAGCTGTTGAAAGTACAGAGCGGTGAGCTGGGCGTGAAGATGGCTGAGCTGGAGCTGCGTGCCTACGAGCTCGCCGGTGAGACGTTCAACCTCGGCTCGCCCAAGCAGCTGGGCACGATTCTTTACGACAAGCTGGGCATGCCGGTGCTGAGCAAGACCGCCAAGGGCCAGCCATCCACCGCCGAAGCAGTGCTCGACGAACTGGCCGAACAAGGCTACCCGCTGCCAGAGGTGCTGATGCAGTACCGCAGCCTGAGTAAGCTCAAGAGCACCTACACCGACAAGTTACCGGGGCAGATCAACCCGCGCACCGGGCGCATCCACACGTCCTACCAGCAGGCGGTGGCGGCCACCGGCCGGTTGTCGTCGAGCGACCCGAACCTGCAGAACATTCCGATCCGCACCGCTGAAGGGCGGCGTATTCGCCAGGCGTTCATCGCCAGTCCGGGCTACAAGCTTCTGGCGGCGGACTATTCACAGATCGAGCTGCGCATCATGGCCCACCTGGCCAAGGACGAAGGCTTGCTGCATGCCTTCCGCAATGACCTGGACGTGCACCGCGCCACGGCAGCCGAAGTGTTCGGTGTGGCTCTGGAAGACGTGACCACCGACCAGCGCCGCAGCGCCAAGGCCATCAACTTCGGCCTGATTTACGGCATGAGCGCCTTTGGCCTGGCCAAGCAGATCGGCGTCGACCGCAAGCAGTCACAGGACTACATCGACCGTTATTTTGCCCGCTACCCGGGCGTGCTGGCCTATATGGAGCGCACCCGCGCCCAGGCGGCCGAGCAAGGCTTTGTCGAAACCCTGTTTGGCCGCCGGCTGTACTTGCCAGACATCAATGCCAAGAACCCTGCCCTGCGCAAGGGCGCCGAGCGCACGGCGATCAACGCCCCGATGCAGGGTACTGCGGCCGACATCATCAAGCGGGCCATGGTCAAAGTAGATAACTGGTTGAGCGAGAGCGGGCTGGATGCCCGGGTGATCCTTCAGGTGCACGACGAACTGGTGCTTGAGGTACGCGAGGACCTGGTGGAGCAGGTGAAAGATGAAATTCGCCAGCACATGAGCCAGGCCGCGCAGCTGGATGTGCCGCTGCTTGTCGAAGCAGGCGTTGGTGCGAATTGGGACGAAGCTCACTGATTGAGCAGGTAAAACTGTGTAGGATCTGCGGCGTAGTGACGCGGATCCGAGCACCGCTCAGTGCTGTGGGTGCTTAAGTTTCATGAAACTATCGCAAATAGTTTTGTGGGCTTCGGAACTAAACCGGTGAAGCGGAACTCAGAGTAACTGAATGGCTGGTGAAGCCCTTCGATGCTCCTATGTTGTGTTAAGTGTTGGCAGATATCTGGACCCCGCCCTAGCGGTCCGGACTTGGACCCCGAACTTCCCCCTCCCCATACGAAGTCCGGGGTTTTTTTTGCCCGGAATTTGCCGGATGGCTTGTACTGAGCCTCCGTAGGCGCGGGTTTACCCGCGAATGCGCTGTCGAATTCACCGCTGCATTCGCGGGTAAGCCCGCGCCTACAAGGGCCTGCGCCCAATCACCAAAGCGTGTCCAACCCCGATCAGGTGTAGGAGCGGGTTTACCCGCGAATACGGTAGTGGCGGCAACGGTGAACGGCGGGTGGAGAGCAGGCCCGGCCCTTTTGCGGGCAAACCCGCTCCTACGGGTCAGGCGCAAAGCATTAAATGACCGGCTTGTCTTCCAGTTCCATCCAGTCTGCCAGCACTCGGTAGGCGTCTTCCACGCCCAGGCGCTTGGGTGCCGAGAACAGCTGGATGGTCACGCCATCCCCCCAGCCCTTGCGGATTTCCGACTGTACTTTCAGCAGTGTGTTCTTGCCCGCGCCGTGGGTCAGCTTGTCGGCCTTGGTCAGCAGGATGTGCATCGGCATGCTGCTGGCCTTGGCCCAGTCGAGCATCATCTTGTCGAAGTCGGTCATCGGGTGACGCACGTCCATCATCAGGATCACGCCACGCAGGCACTCACGGCTGCCCAGGTAGGCTTCCAGGTGTTTCTGCCAGTGCTGCTTGAGCGGAATCGGGACTTTTGCATAACCATAGCCCGGCAGGTCGACCAAACGCCGTTCATCGTCCAGACTGAAGAAATTCAACAGCTGGGTGCGTCCGGGAGTTTTCGAGGTACGCGCCAGGCTGGCATGAGTCAGGGTATTGAGGGCGCTGGATTTGCCGGCGTTGGAACGGCCGGCAAAAGCCACCTCGTAGCCCTGGTCGTCCGGGCATTGTTCGACCTTGGCTGCGCTGAGGGCGAATTTGGCTTTCTGGCAGAGGCCGAGGATGGGGTTCTTGACTTGCATGGGATATCCGATGTGGGTGTTGCCTGACTTTGTAGAGCCAAGCCTGGCAAGCGGTGTCGTTTCCGTTTGGATGGCGGAAGTATATAATGCCCCAGTTTTTGTGTGCTCATTCTCCCAGCGAAGGAGAACGGGCATGGGGTGTCGAACAATAGCTCGCGCAACAGAACGCAGCGCGGCCCCCAACCCTGAAGGTCGTTCCGCATGGCGAAATGGCTGCTTGCTGTCGGTATGTTCCTGCCGTTTTTCAGCGCACAGGCTACACAGGATCCCGAGGTGTTGTACAACCGCACGTGTGCGGCCTGCCACACCGGGCAGTTGCCACAGGCACCCAGACGGGGTGACCGGGCAGCATGGGAGCCAAGGCTGGCGCAAGGCATGGATGTACTGGTGAAGCACGTGACCCAGGGTTTCAAGGCTATGCCGCCGCGTGGATTGTGCATGGACTGCAGTGCCGAGGACTACCGTTTGGTCATCCTTTGGATGAGCGGCAGTCCCGATACATAACATTTCACCCTTAGCCGTGTTGGATTAGCTGATGAACAAACTAGTCGTGAGTCTGCTGTTGACCTTGGGTGTCGCTGGTGCGGCCACTGCTGCGCAACCTATCAAAGGCGATGCCGCCGCTGGCCAGGCCAAGACCGCCGTCTGTGGCGCCTGCCACAATCCTGACGGCAACAGCCTGGCACCGAACTTCCCGAAACTGGCCGGCCAAGGCCAGCGCTATCTCGAAAAACAACTGCACGATATCAAGTCGGGCAAGCGTACCGTGCTGGAAATGACCGGCATGCTGGCCGCATTCAGCGACCAGGATCTGGCCGATATCGCCGCCTACTTCTCCAGCCAGAAAGGCAGCGTGGGTGCCGCCGATCCCAAACTGGTCGAGCGCGGCCGTGCGCTGTTCAATGGTGGCGACCTGGAAAAGGGCATGCCGGCCTGCACTGGCTGCCACTCGCCTAACGGCGCGGGCATCGCCCTGGCCGGCTTCCCGCACCTGGGCGGGCAGCACTCGCAGTACGTGGCCAAGCAGCTCACTGATTTCCGCGAAGGCAACCGCACCAACGATGGCGATGCCATGACCATGCGCACCATCGCTGGCAAGCTGAGCAACCATGACATCGAAGCGTTGGCCAGCTACATCCAGGGCCTGCATTAACTTTCGGTTAATGTTGTAGGTCAATGATGAAAGGGCGGCCGGGCTGCCCTTTTTTCAGTCCGCAGCCGTTACACTACAGAACTCGAGCCCTTCCCGGCCTGTCTCAGTGCAGGTCGCGTCGTGGCGACCCATGACTGCTCAGGAGTAAAGCATGCGTAAACTGATTCTCAGCGCTGCGCTGGTCGCCGCCAGCGTATTCGGTATGACTGCCGTTCAGGCCGCCGAGCCTGTCGCCGGCAAGGAATACATCGAGCTGAGCAACCCTGTTCCGGTTTCCGTGCCTGGCAAGATCGAAGTCGTCGAGCTGTTCTGGTACGGCTGCCCACATTGCTACCACTTCGAGCCGACCATCAACCCTTGGGCTGAGAAGCTGCCCAAGGACGTCAACTTCAAGCGCGTACCGGCCATGTTCGGTGGCCCGTGGGATGCACACGGCCAGATGTTCCTGACCCTCGAAGCCATGGGCGTCGAGCACAAGGTGCACGCGGCGGTGTTCGATGCCATTCAGAACCAGCACAAGCGCCTGACCGACAAGAACGACATGGCCGACTTCCTCGCCACTCAAGGTGTGGACAAGGACAAGTTCCTCGCCACCTTCGACTCGTTCGCCATCAAGGGCCAGGTCAAACAGGCCAAGGAATTGGCGAAGAAGTATGAAATCACCGGCGTACCGAGCATGGTCGTCAACGGCAAGTACCGCTTCGACCTGGGGACTGCCGGCGGACCGGAAGGCGTGCTGAATGTCGCCGACCAGCTGATCGACAAGGAGCGCGCTGCCAAGTAGGCGGCGTCACCCATGCCCCGCTTCAGAGCTACGCGTGGCATTGGCCTGCACGAGCCGCAGGTCAACGAGCATCACCTGCAGGCCCCGGGCCTGCCCGAGGATGGTCGTCTGCGGCTGCTCAGTTTCAACATCCAGGTGGGCATAAGCACCGAGCGCTACCGCCATTACCTGACGCGTAGCTGGCAGCACCTGCTGCCGCATAACGGCCGTGCCGGTAACCTGCAGAAGATCGGCAGGTTGCTGGGCGACTTCGACCTGGTGGCCCTGCAGGAAGCCGATGGTGGCAGCCTGCGCTCGGGCTACGTCAACCAGGTCGAACACCTGGCCCACTTGGGGGCCTTCCCCTATTGGTACCAGCAGCTCAACCGCAACCTTGGGCGTTTTGCCCAGCACAGCAACGGTGTGCTCAGCCGCCTGAAGCCGCAACTGCTCGAAGACCATCCGTTGCCTGGCCCGGCCGGGCGAGGTGCGATTCTGGTGCGGTTTGGCGAAGGCGAAGATGCGCTGATAGTGGTGATGATGCATCTGGCATTGGGGGCCAAGACCCGCGCCCTGCAGTTGGGTTATATCCGCGAGCTGATAGGCGGTTACCGTCACCAGGTGCTGATGGGTGACATGAACACCCATGCCACCGACCTGCTGGAGCATTCGCCACTGCGCGACCTGGGCCTGGTCGCCCCGCAAGTCGAGGCCACCTTCCCCAGCTGGCGACCGCAGCGTTGCCTTGATCATATTTTGCTCAGTTCAAGCCTCACGCTGGAGCGTGTCGAGGTGCTGGCGCAGCCAATTTCGGACCACCTTCCCGTTGCTGTCGAGATTCGATTGCCTGATGCATTGACTGTGGATACGCTGCCGGTTTTGAGCTAATTGCCATCACCGTTTGCGGACCCGGGCATGACTGAAGACGCTGAGCGCTGGAAAGAAAAATACCTTAAAAGCATCGAGCAGCAAGAAAAGCTCGAACGCCGTTGGGATGCCCGTCTTGACCTGCTGCGTCGAGGCCTGGTGCGCAGCACCCTGGCTGCTGAAGGCAGTGACAAGGTGGTAGACGAGTGCATGAAGGAAATGCGCGATGTCATTCGCAGCGACAACATGGACGCCGGCCTCGCCGGCTTGATTCCGCGCCTTGAGAAAGCGGTACTGGATTCCGAACAGCGTCGCGAAACCCGCATGAACCAAGTCAGCGATGCGCTGACCGCACTGGTTGGCCAACTGCAAGGCCTACCCCTGCCCAGTGATATCTCGCGGCCATTGAAAAAACTGGCGAAGAAGCTCGACGGCGGGGTTGCCCAGTCACGCGAGCTGCCGCCGCTGTTGGGCGAGTTGAGCGGCTTGCAGGGGCGCGCGCTGTCGGCCCTTGGCAAGCCGGGTGAAGAAGCCCGACCCGGGTTTCTGCAGCGGTTGTTCGGAAGCCGCGAGGAAGATGCACAGGCAGGAGCAGAGCTTGCGCCGGTGGCGTTGCCTGCTGCCGAGGTTGTGCCCCAGGCAGCCGGCAGTGCCGAGCCCTCGCGGCCCGATGACGTCGATGCGCTACAACCGTTGCCGGCCCCTGCTGCTCCGACTGCCGAGGTGGCCGAAGCGCCCGAGCTTGAGCTGGAGGCATTTGGCCCGGCGCTGATCGAAACGGCCGAAATGGCGCCAGCCCCGTTGCCAAGGGACAAGGCGCCATTGCCGGAAGCTGCAGTTTCCGTCAGCGAGCCGTTGGCTGAGGCAGAACCCTTACAAGCCCTTGAAGAAACCTTTGGTGAAGACGGCCCCTATGCCCTGCCCTACGCAGTGGAGCCGCCTTACAGCCAGGTTGCCGCGCACATCGAGCAGACCCTGATCGGTCTGCTCGATGACCTTAGCCTGCCCGAGCGCCACAAGGCTCAGGCGTTGGAAATGCGCGAGCGGGTTGCGCGCGGCTTGAACTGGTATGAGCTGATCCCAGTGCTGGATGACTTGGCAGTCCTCATGCTGGCGATCACCGACAGCGGCCAGCACGAATTCGAAACCTACCTGCAGCAGCTCAATGAACGCCTGGAAGGTTTCCAGAGCCACCTGCACGAGGCCAGTGCCGGTCACGCGGACAACAGCACCGCTGCCCGCGAGCTGGATAGCCAACTGCGTGAGCACGTCGACGGCCTGCAAAGCAGCGTGCAAGGTGCCGCCGATGTAGACAGCCTCAAGCACATTCTGGAAAACCGCCTGGAAGGCTTGCTGCTGACCATGGACGAGCACAAGCACGAGCGTGATCGCCGCGAGCAGGAACTGGCCGGTCGCCTGCAAGGCTTGTCGGAGCGGGTGGCGAGCATGGAGCATGAGGCGCTTGGCTATCGCGAGCACCTGGAAGAACAGCGCCAGAAAGCGCTGCTGGACCCGCTCACCGGCTTGCCCAACCGTGCGGCCTGGAGCGAGCAAGTCGAACGCGAAATGCTTGACTGGCAGGAAAACGGCGGTCATCTGGCGATGGCGATTCTTGACCTGGACCATTTCAAACGCATCAACGACAACTATGGTCATCTGGCTGGGGACAAGGTCCTCAAGATCGTGGCCGACCAGTTGCGCAAGCGTCTGCGGGGCCGGGATTTCATCGCCCGTTTTGGCGGCGAGGAATTCGTCTTGCTGCTGCCGCAGACTACGCCCGCAGTCGCTGCGCAGATGGCCGAGGTGTTGCGCGCCACAGTCGAAGCCTGCCCATTCCACTTCAAGGGTGAGCGGGTAGTGATCACCACCTCCATCGGCCTGGGTGCATTCCGTTCTGGCGAACGCAGCGACCAGGTGCTCAAACGAGCCGATGCAGCGCTGTACCGGGCAAAGGATCAGGGGCGTAATCGCGTCGAGCAAGGCTAGCCAGCCGCCGTTTCCTCGGCAGGCACAGCGCAGGTGAGCACGTTATACTGTAGCGCTCATACGCTGAGGCCACTGACGTGCTTTCCACGCTTAAAAAAACCCTGATTTCCTTTTTGCTGTTGTCTGTCGCCGGTTGCTCGACGGGCCTGCGCATCGACCGCAGTCACCCTTCGGTCAATCAGGACAACCGCATCCAGTTCGTTGTCCTGCATTACACCAATGCTTCGCTGGAGCGCTCCCTGGCGCTGCTTACCCAGGGTGAAGTCAGCAGCCATTACCTGATCGGCGATGGCCCGGCTACGGTGTATCAACTGGTGGATGAAAACCGTCGTGCCTGGCATGCCGGTGATAGCCAGTGGCAGGGGCGCACCTGGCTGAACTCCTCGTCCATTGGTATCGAGATCGTCAACCCGGGCTTTACCGACACCCCGAACGGCCGGGTCTGGCACCCTTACAGCGAGGCGCAGATCCAGTCGCTGATCGCGCTGCTCAAGGACATTGTCAAACGCAACAACATCGAACCACGCCATATCATCGGCCACAGTGACATCGCCCCGCTGCGCAAGCTGGACCCGGGGCCATTGTTCCCGTGGAAGCGTCTGGCCGATGCCGGGCTGGGTATCTGGCCGGATGCTAACGCCGTGGCACGGCAGCAAGCCTACTTCAGCGTCAACCCGCCAAGCGTTGGCTGGTACCAGCAGGAGCTGGCACGGTTTGGCTATCAGATCGAGCAGACCGGCGTGCTGGATGTCGCCACACGTCATGTGATTGCCGCCTTCCAGATGCGCTTCCGCCCGCAGCGCTTCGACGGCATGCCGGATGCACAGACAGCAGCGATGCTGCAGGTACTTAACCGCATGCGTTGAGTCGTGGCGGGCGAGGTACTTGTTGCAGCAGCCTTGCGCTACGAAGAGGCGGGTTTGGTCGACGCGGTTTATTAACGTTCTCATCGCAGCCACAAGGCTGCCTCTACAAAGAGCGTGGGTGGATTGCAGCGAAGCGCCAAACGGTGAGGGTGATTATTGATTCCGTTGCTATACCTTGGTTATCAACTGGATGCCTTCGATGTCAGCCTTCATTGCCTTGCTGCGCCAAATTTTTTACCGCCCCTGGATGCTGGCCACTTTGGCAGCGCTGGCCAGCGCCGCCGTGTTGCTCTCTGCCAGCATTGGCATTGCCCTGCACCAAATGAAGCAAAGCGAAAGCGAACAGATGAATGCCCAGGGCGAGCGTTTTCTGGACCGGCTCGAACAGGTGTTCGGCCAGTTGCGCGAAGGGGTAGACCTGCTGCAGGCCCAACCCTTGCGCGGCTGCAGCCCGGCGATGCTGGCAGCCCTGCAACAGGTTGGCCTGAGCTCGCGGTTCATCTATGAAGCGGCTTATGTAGATGACAATGTTGCCTGCTCCAACCGCGGTGATGAGCGAGCGTTCGTTCCCTTGCGGGCGCCAGATATCCAGGGGCCGACGTACAGCTACTGGCTTAACACAACCACCGAGCCGAACGAGAACCTGGCAGCACTGATGCTGGGCCGGGGCAAGTTTCTGGTGTCCACCTCCCGTGGGCATTTGACCGATGTGGTGGACCTGCCTCCGGGCGGCAGCCTGGTCGTGGTGCTGGATAACGGCGCCCGGGCCATTCCGGTGCTTGGCCCGCCACAGGTATGGCCTCCGCCCTCGGCCTGGTCGACCAGCCACAAGTCGCTGCTGGAACTCAGTGATCGGCTGATCTACCGAATGCCGACCAAGTCGCCGGATTACCAGTTGGTGCTGATTGCCCCGAGGGCCAGTCTGCCGCTGAGGATGAACGGCATGCTCTGGTTGCTGTTCCCCGGCAGCGTGCTGGCGGCCTGCTGCATCGGTTGGTTGGTACTGCAGTTGATTCTGCAACGACGGTCGATGAGTTCAGAGTTGCAGAATGCCTTGCGTCGTGGAGAGCTGCAGGTGCTCTACCAACCCATCATCGAGCTCGACAGCCGGCGCTGTGTGGGCGCCGAGGCCTTGGTGCGCTGGCGCCGCCCGGACGGCACCCTGACCAGCCCGGACCTTTTCATTCCGCTGGCGGAGAATACCGGGCAGATTCGCCAGATCACCGACTTTGTCCTGCAGCGTGTGCTTGAACAGCTAGGTCAGCTACTGCGCTCGCACCCCAAGCTATACATATCGATAAACCTGGCGGCCTGCGATGTGATGGTGCCACGTATTGGCCGGGTGGCGGCGCGCTTGTTGGCTTTGCATCGAGTGGCGCCCAGCCAGATTGCCTTCGAGGTGACCGAGCGCGGCCTGATCGACGTGGTGGTCGCCCGTGACAATCTGCAGGCGCTACGCGCCGTGGGGCACCAGGTGCTGATCGACGACTTTGGTACCGGTTATTGCAGCCTGGCCTACCTGCAAACCCTGCCAGTGGACTGCCTGAAGATCGACAAGGCATTCATCGACGCTCTGGGCCACGATGCCGCCAGTAGCGGCGTGGCCCCGCATATCATCCGCATGGCCCATGACTTGCACTTGCGGGTAATTGCCGAAGGTATCGAGTTCGAGGACCAGGCAGTGCTGCTGAACAGCGAGGGGGTCAATTATGGCCAGGGCTGGTTGTTCGCCCGCCCGCTGAACGCCCGGCAGTTTGCCGAGTTGGTGACTCGCGGGCACCTGCCGCGGCGGGTGTAGGCGCGTTTAAGCAATCAGACCGGCAACGCCATGTAGAACTGTGTCCCCTGCCCCGGCCGGGAAAACACGCCCATACGCCCTCCGTGCAGCTGCACAATCTCCTTGCACAGCGCGAGCCCCAGCCCAGCACCGCCTTTCTTGCGACCTACCTGCACGAAAGGCTCGAAGATGCGCGCTTGCTGCCCATAGGAAATGCCCTCTCCATTGTCCTCGACGCTGATGATCACCCGTTCCGCATGCCGTCGGGCATGCAGGCGAATGCGCCCACCGTTGGCGGTATGGCGGATGGCGTTGTGCAGCAGGTTGTCCAGCACTCGATCCAACTGGGCGACGTCGGCCTGGATGCGCGGTAGCGGCGGGTCCAGTTCTTTGATCAACTCGATCTGCTTGTGCGCAGCGTGTTCGGCAAAGCGCAATTGCGCATGCTCCAGCAGGTCGTCGATGGCACAGGGGGCCAGCTCGAGCTTTTGCAAACCGCTCTGATAACGGGAGAAGTTGAGCAGGTCGTTGATCAGTTGGGTCAGACGCTGCATTTCTTCGCCGATGGTTTCCAGCAGGTCGTTCTCGCGGGCTTCGGGCGGGAACTTGACCCGCTCGCGCAGCAGGCCGAAGGCCATGTGCATGCCGGTCACCGGGGTGCGCAGTTCATGGGAGGCGCGCAGCACGAATTCGCTGCGCACTCGCTCGAAGGCCCTTTGCTCGGTTACATCGTGCAGCACCATCACTGCGCCGAGGATTGGCCCCTGCGGGTGGCTGACCGGGGTCAGGCTGTAGGTGAGCAGACGTGATTCGTCATCGACCTCCATGTTCAGGTCGTCCGGTGGGCGGTCGAGGCTGCCCCCGCGCAGAACCTGGCGCAGTTGTTGCTCAAGCTCGGGTCGCTGCAGGGCTTCGACCAGGCTGCTGCCCACGCGGCTATCGTTCCAGCCCAGCTGGCGCTGCGCCACCGGGTTGAGGTGCTCGAGGCGGCCCTGGCGGTCGATGATCAGCAGGCCGTCGTCGATGCTGTCGAGTACGGCCTGTAAACGCTGCTGGCCGGCCAGCAGCTCGTCAACGTTGGTGGCCTGGTGCTTGCGCAAGGCATCGGCCATCAGACCAAAACGGCGGGTCAGCTGGTTAAGCTCGGCGGCCTGGGTAACCGGCAACGTAACGTCGAAATTGCCCTTGCCTAGCTGGTCGGCCGCCTTGGCCAAGGCTTCGATCGGCTGGCCGAAACGCCGGGCGATATTGTGAGCGGTGATAAACCCCAGTACCAACACCACCAACCCCATCAGGCCGAGTACACCACTGACCAGCAAGGCGCGGTCACGGGTGCGCTCCTCGCTATGGGTAATCAGGTCCAATGCCTGCTTGTGGGAATCGATCAGGTCGGTGCGCACCTGATTGAACGCGGCCCCAAGCGGCTGATCGGCACCCATGCTGCGAGCGGGTGTGGCGCTGTCGCGATAGGTTTGGAGGAAGGCCTGGTAGTTGCTGCTGGCCTTGCTGAAACCGGTGCGCTCACCGCCTTGCTCCAGCCCTTGGTTGAGCAGGTCCTGGAAGTTTTCCTGCAGCAGCCGCAGGCTTTCCGGGGCGGTGTCTTCATCGAGAATCAGCATCAGCTGTTCGCCCAGGTTCTGGCGCAACTTCAGCCCCACTTCCAGGACATGGGTGGTATCGCGCACCAGTTGCTGTTGCACTGTAGCCATCTGCAGCATGCTGACCAGACCCAGCAGCAGCCCCAGCAACGCCACCGTGACGAGCGTCGAGATGCTGAGGAAAAGCCGCGTACGCAGCTTCATGGGCGGCCATTTCATAGGTTGTACTGCTTGCGCTTGCGGTACAGGGTAGAAGCATCGATGCCCAAGGTCTTGGCGGCTTGATCGAGGGTATCGCTGGCGGCCAGTACGGCACCGATATGGGCACGTTCCAGCTCATCCAGGCTAAGCGCGGCACCTACGCGTGGGGCATTGCCGGCGGGTTGTTCACCCATGCCCAGGTGGCTGATTTCCACTCTTTCCTGCGGGCAGATGATGCTGGCCCGTTCCACTACGTTGCGCAGTTCGCGAATGTTGCCAGGCCAGCGGTAGTTGAGCAGGGCGGCGCGCGCCTCGTCACTGAAACCGCGGGCGGGGCGGGAGTATTCCTTGACGAAGCGGGCAAGGAAGCGGTCGGCCAGGATGAGGATGTCTTCACTGCGCTCGCGCAGCGGGGGCAGGTGCAGGGTAATCACGTTCAAGCGATACAGCAGGTCTTCGCGAAAGCGGCTTTCGCGCACCATCTCTTCAAGGTTGAGGTTGGTGGCAGCCAGGATACGTACATCGGCACGTCGGGTAACCGGGTCCCCGACGCGTTCATATTCCTTGTCCTGGATGAAACGCAGCAGTTTGGGCTGCAAGGTCAGCGGGAAATCGCCGATCTCGTCGAGGAACAATGTGCCCCCGTCAGCCTGGCTGACCCGCCCCAGGGTGCTTTCGCTGGCGCCGGTGAAGGCGCCGCGGGTGTGGCCGAATAGCTCGCTTTCCATCAGCTCGGCGTTAAGCGACGGGCAGTTGATGGTCACGCAGGCTTTGCGTGCACGCTTGCTCCAGCCATGGATGGCCCGTGCCAGTTCGCCCTTGCCGGTACCAGATTCGCCAAGGATGAGGATGTTGGCGTCCGTGATGGCGACTTGGCGGGCGGTTTCCAGCACCGCCATCATGGCCGGGCTATGGGAATCGAGGCCGTCCTTGGGTTTGCGTACTTCACCTTCCAGGGCTTCCAGGCGCGCAGAAAGCTGGCGCACCTCCAGTTGCTTGGCAGTGGCCAGGCGCAACTGGTCGGGGCTGCACGGCTTGACCAGGTAGTCGGCAGCGCCGGCCTGGATGGCATCCACTGCGGTGTCGATCGCTGAGTGCGCGGTGACGATCACCACCCGCATCCACGGGGCCTGGATACGCATCTGTGCCAGCACGTCGAGGCCGTTGTCTTCACCCAGGCGCAAATCGAGGAAGCATAGGTCGAACACCTGGCGCTGCAGTAGGGTTTCGGCCTGGGCGGCGCTGTTGGCCGTGGCCACGCTGTAGCCCTCGTCTTCCAGGCAGTAGCGGAACGTGCGCAGGATCGCGGACTCGTCATCCACCAGTAGAATGCGGCCTTGGTTGTCCTGGGCTGATTCCATTTCCTGTGCTCCTTAGGGAAAGATCTTTATTTAGTGTGGGAAAAATCGGGCAAGTTGCATGGTCAATTCTGAAGGATTCTGTCCTTTGCATGCTAGCCAGTGGCCGAACGATGTCTACAAGCCGTGATTCTTCAATGATTTGCTTAGAGACACGCGCTGGCACATTGGTTGCGATGTTTTTCAGATTTTGCCCACGAAGGAGGCACTGCCATGCCCTTTTCCCTGCGTACAGCCGTTTTGGCCGCCACCCTGCTACCCATGTTTACCCCGGCATTCGCCGACCCTGTGCAGGACGCGCGCCTGGAAGGCGCCCTGCAAACCGCTTTGTCACTGAACCGCATGCTTGATTCATTTCGTATCAAGGTTGAAGTGGACGGCAAGCAGGCGCGGCTTTCCGGTGAGGTGGAGAACGAGGTCGAGCGGCAGCTGGCCGAGGACGTGGCCCGCGCTACCCGGGGCATCGAACAGGTGGAGAACCTGCTGCAGGTCAATACCCAACTGGTGGAGCATCCACTGGAGTTGCGTGCCTACGCCCAGCGCCTGGAGGATGTGACCCTGGCGGCGGTGATCCGTGCTCGGCTGTTGTGGAGCCGTACCACCGAAAAGGCCCCTATAGAAGTACAAAGCAGTGAAGGTGTGGTGACGTTGCGTGGCAAGGTCGACAGTGCCGAAGCCAAGGAGTTGGCGGGCGTGGTAGCGCGTACCACCGACGGCGTGTACCTGGTCAACAACCTGGTCAGCCTCGATACCGCTGCCATGGCCAAAGCGCGGGAAACACCAGCGGGTGCGCCAACCGGGCCGCAGCCAAGCGACAGCTGGATCGTCGACAAGATCCAGAGCAGCTATCGCTTCAGTCGCAACCTCGATGGCCTGAACCTGAAGGTGGCCAGCGAAGCAGGCATGGTGCGGCTCTCGGGCGAAGTGGTTAGCGCGGAGCAGAAAACCATCGCCGTGGAGATCGCCCGGCAGATCATCGGCGTACGGGGCGTGGATGCTGACCTGCTGAAGGTGGCGACCAAGGTTGAAGGCTGATCGTGCAATTCGCACGACCGCACAGGCGCCATCGTGCAGGATACGTCCTCATGATGCATTCGTGTATTGGTTAACTCATTGATTTATAACGTTTTTATTTAAATCAAAAGGCTGGCATGCAGGCTGCAATTACCTGTTCAGGTTGAACAAAAATTACAGCAGGAGAGCCAGCATGAACCGCCAATCCGTCAACCGCTCGCAGAGCGCCGCACTGCCTTTGCGCCAGATGCTGACACTCGGCATGGCGATGCTGCTGACCTTGGCCGCTGGCCTCTTCTATTACAGCTTGCAGACGGCGCGTCTGGCTGAGCAGGTGGCAGCTCAGACTGCCCTGTTGACGCAGATTCAGGCAACCCGTGCCAACACCTTGGTCAAGGCCGCTGACTGGCAGCCAGCTGGCCAGGCCATTGCCTCACCGGCCACTGTGGAAAAAGTTGTTCCCCAGGAACGCTGGGTTTTCTGACCAAGCGGCCGGATCGATTCCGCAAAAAGAAAGGAGAACTACCATGCTGAGTTGGGCTATCACTTTCCTCATCATCGCCATTGTCGCCGCCGTATTGGGCTTCGGTGGTATCGCGGGCGCTGCTACAGGTATCGCCAAGATCCTGTTCATTGTCTTCCTGGTGTTGTTTGTAGCCTCCTTCTTCTTTGGACGCGGACGAGGTTGAAGATGAGCAGGAAGCTTCGTTCAGCCGTGGTCGCCGCCCTGTTGCTGGGCGGCAGCGCGGCGGCCATGGCGGCCAATGACGGCCAAGTTCGGGTCGACCAGCTGCTCGGCTCGGACCCGGAGTACCGGGAAACCTGGCAGGACACCCTCGAAGGCGAGGAACGCCTGCCCGATTGGGTGGTCAATCTGACCGGCAGTGCCCAGGAGCAGATGTCTGCCGTTACGGAAGACGGCGACAAATACCTGGTCGGCCCGCTGTGCGAAAAACAGGACAACTGTACCTACAAGCGGCTGATCGTGGCGTTCAGTTGGGACAAGGATGATGCCTACGGAATGCTCGTGGAGGTACCCGAAGGTTTGCCGAGCGACAAGTCGCCCACCCGTCATGCGCAGTACCGCTGGCTGGGCAAACCTGACGACGGCATGAAGGCAATGCTGCAGGAGCAGCTCAAACGTGACCCGAACTGGTACTGAGCATTATTGCCGGCACGGATGAAAGGTCACTCACTGTCACGTAATAGAAGCTGAAGCTTTCTATAGTTCAGCCTTCTATGACGCGCCGCCCCGAGGAGGGGTAGCACATGACCAAGGGGTCGGGCTGCTCTGATTGTTTCAGGATCGGAGTGGCCTAGGGGTACAGGGAGTGCCTCCAGTAATGGGCCGGGTCAGGAAAGGCGGAATCGGAAGTCTCAGGTCGGCGGCGTCACAGGGATGCCTTGCCAGACCTGACTTCCGAGGAGCCATGTAGGAAACGTCGCTTCCCTTGCGCGTTTTTTCCCCTGGGACACATTTTGTCTCGACCGTACATCAAATTTTTTTCGACCTTCTTGGTGCTGCTACAAGTGGCATTTACGCCATTCGGATTGTCGAACAGGCCATCTTTCATGTCCTACCTGTCCCGCCAAATCTGCCGAAATATGGCGGTTTGGTCTTGTTCGGGATTCCGAATGTTATAAATCAAGCACTTGCGAAGCTGCCGGCTAGGTCGAAAACAGTATGCATAAACGGCATGGGCCATGCGTTTCAGGCATTAGCTTTCGCCCCTTGCCGTCGCAATAGTTGCCGCCTTTTTCGCTGGCCAGAGCGCCCGGTCGCTCGCCTGCGGTGTCCTTACATGACGTCGCCTGACGGAATCCTTACTGCCCGTGACCTTGCCTATGGCGCTGTTACGCGTGTTTCCGCCAGGTGCCATGACCACTAAAACAAAGGGTAAAGACATGAAGAAGGCAAAACTGAGCCTCGCCTGGCAGATCGTCATCGGTCTGGTCCTGGGTGTTGCAATCGGCGCGCTACTGAATCATTTCAGTGCAGAAAAGGCATGGTGGATCAGCAACGTCCTTCAGCCCGCTGGTGACATCTTCATCCGCCTGATCAAGATGATCGTCGTCCCGATCGTGATTTCGTCGCTGATCGTGGGTATCGCCGGTGTTGGCGACGCGAAGAAACTGGGCAGCATCGGCCTGAAGACCATCATCTACTTCGAAGTGGTGACCACGATCGCCATCGTCGTAGGCCTGGTGCTGGCCAACCTGTTCCATCCAGGTGCCGGCATCGACATGAGCACCCTGGGCACGGTGGACATCTCCAAGTACCAGGCGACAGCGGCCGAAGTGCAGCATGAGCACGCGTTCATCGAAACCCTGCTCAACCTGATTCCGTCGAACATCTTCGCAGCGCTGATGCGTGGCGAAATGCTGCCGATCATCTTCTTCTCGGTGATGTTCGGCCTGGGTCTGTCGAGCCTGCAGGCAGAGCTGCGTGACCCGCTGGTTCGTACCTTCCAGGCTGTTTCGGAAACCATGTTCAAGGTCACTCACATGATCATGAACTATGCCCCGATCGGCGTGTTCGCCCTGATTGCCGTGACCGTGGCCAACTTCGGTTTCAGCTCGCTGCTGCCGCTGGCCAAGCTGGTGCTGCTGGTGTACTTCGCCATCGCCTTCTTCGCCTTCATGGTACTGGGCCTGGTTGCCCGCCTGTTCGGCTTCTCGGTGATCAAGATCATGCGCATCATGAAAGATGAGCTGATCCTGGCCTACTCCACCTCCAGCTCGGAAACCGTGCTGCCGCGGGTGATCGAGAAGATGGAGAAGTACGGTGCGCCAAAGTCGATCTGCTCGTTCGTGGTACCGACCGGCTACTCGTTCAACCTCGACGGTTCGACCCTGTACCAGAGCATCGCGGCGATCTTCATTGCCCAGTTGTACGGTATCGACCTGTCGTGGAGCCAGCAGCTGCTGCTGGTACTGACCCTGATGGTCACTTCCAAAGGTATCGCGGGTGTGCCGGGCGTATCGTTCGTGGTACTGCTGGCCACCTTGGGCAGCGTCGGCATTCCGCTGGAAGGCCTGGCCTTCATCGCGGGCGTGGACCGCATCATGGACATGGCCCGAACTGCGCTGAACGTTGTGGGCAACGCCTTGGCTGCATTGGTCATTGCTCGCTGGGAAGGCATGTACGACGCGGTCAAGGGCGAGCAGTACTACGCCTCGCTGCTGGCCGAGAAGCAGGAAGCTGCAGTGGTTGGCGAAACCGCCAAGCGCTGAGCCTGATGGCTGTTTGACCAAGAGCCCCGACTTGTCGGGGCTTTTTGCTATCTGCGAGAACCTGGGCCTCTAGTGGCAGCGACAGTCTTGCTCGAACGCTGAGGGGCGCGCAGTCTTAAGGGTTATACAGTCCCTGTGTCAGGCCCGCGGTCTCCAGTCACCAGCTGCGATACGCTATTATTCGGGCACTTTTCAGGGGGAACATACGGATGCTCAACGGCCTTTGGCTCGGCTTTTTCCTGGTGGCGGCGGTGTCCGCCCTGGCCCAATGGCTGGTGGGTGGCAACGCAGGCATCTTCGCGGCAATGGTCGAAAGCATCTTCGCCATGGCCAAGCTGTCGGTCGAGGTGATGGTGCTGCTGTTCGGCACACTGACCCTGTGGCTGGGCTTTCTCAAGATCGCCGAAAAGGCCGGCATCGTCGAATGGTTGGCCAGGGTGCTGGGCCCGTTGTTCGCCCGCCTGATGCCGGAGGTGCCGCCCGGCCATCCGGCCCTGGGCCTGATTACCATGAACTTCGCCGCCAACGGCCTGGGACTCGACAACGCCGCTACGCCGATTGGCCTGAAGGCCATGCGCGCGCTGCAGGAGCTGAACCCTGGCAGCACCACCGCGAGCAACGCGCAGATCCTGTTCCTGGTGCTCAACGCCTCGTCGCTGACCCTGCTGCCGGTAACCGTCTTCATGTACCGGGCGCAGCAAGGCGCACCAGACCCGACCATGGTGTTTCTGCCAATCCTGCTAGCGACCAGCGTCTCGACCCTGGTAGGTCTGCTGTCGGTGGCAGTGATGCAGCGTTTGCGTCTGTGGGACCCGGTGGTGCTTGCCTACTTCATCCCCGGCGCTTTGCTGCTGGGAGGCTTCATGGCTTTTCTTGGCACCCTGTCGGCCGCCGCGCTGGCCAGCCTGTCGTCGCTCATGGGCAACCTCACGCTGTTTGGCGTGATCATGCTGTTCCTGGTGGTGGGCGCCCTGAAACGGGTGAAGGTGTATGAAGCCTTTGTCGAAGGCGCCACGGAAGGCTTCGATGTGGCCAAGAGCCTGCTGCCCTACCTGGTGGCGATGCTGGTGGCGGTGGGTGTGCTGCGCGCCTCTGGTGCCCTGGAGCTGGCCCTGGACGGTATCCGCCATGCGGTGAACTGGATGGGCCTGGACACGCGCTTCGTCGAGGGCTTGCCCACCGCGCTGGTCAAGCCGTTCTCTGGCAGCGCAGCGCGGGCAATGCTGATCGAGACCATGCAGACGCAAGGCGTGGACAGTTTCCCTGCCTTGGTGGCGGCGACGATTCAGGGCAGCACCGAAACCACCTTCTACGTACTGGCCGTGTACTTTGGTGCCGTGGGCATCCAGCGCGTGCGCCATGCGGTCGGTTGCGCACTGCTGGCCGAGTTTTCAGGGGTGGTCGCGGCGATCTTCGTCTGCTACTGGTTCTTCGCCTGAACCTTCAGCTGTGCCTGGTTGGCCTGAGCAATGGTCCAGCTCACCACCTGCCCCACCAGCTGGTCGCTGGCCAGACCAAAGCCGGCGACTACCGCTGACACTTGCTTGTCGGCAAGCGGCTGGCGAATCTCGAAGCGCTTGCTGGCCTGGATGCGCTGGTCGCGCCCCTTAACCAGACGCGCATCGTAGCGGATCACCACCTCCACCGCCCCGCCCGGGCGGTACTCACTCTGAAACGCCTGCAGCTCGCCAGCCAGCTCGTAGTCGGCTTGCAGGTTACTGTCGTCAGCGCTCAGGCGCTGCACCTGGCCGTCACGCTGGAATCCATCAAGCAGGCGGTTGCGCAGCAGCACCGGAGCCGCATCGCTCCAGCGTGCGCCCTTGTAACTGCTTATCACATCGCCTTGGGGAATGACGGCAATGCGCGGCCCGGCCAACACTTCACTGGCCAGCGGCTTGTTCAGGCGCAATGACCACTCCAGCGGCGGCGCTGTGCGGCTGGGCTGGTTTACTGGCAGGCGATAAAGGTCCACAGGTTCGCTCTTCGGCAGGATCGAGCAGGCACTGACCAGACTCATCGAGGCCGTCAGGGTCAGCAGGCGCAGCGACAGATTCATGGCTGGAACTCCTTGTTGTTGTCGCGGCCAAGCAGGTAGCCGCTCGGGTCGGCCTCCAGTTGCCGGGAAATGCCTTTGAGCGCGTTAAGGGTTTCGCGCAGTTCACGAATGGCCGGGGCGAGCTGGTTCAGGCTCTGGGCGCCGTCACCGATAGCCTCGCTGTTGTTCTTGAGCAGGTTATTGATGGTTGCCGTGCTTTGGGCCAGTGACTGCATGGCCTGTTCGGCGCTACCGATCGCCTGTTTGCCTTCGCTACCCAGCAGGCCGTTGGCATTGCGCATCAGCGCCTGGGTTTCGGCCAGGGTGGCGCTGGCCTGATTACCCACCTTTACCAGCTGTTCGATGGCCTCGGCGATGCTGCCGTGCTGGCCGGCAAAGGCGCCGGTGGTCTTGTCGAGGTTGGCCAGCGTGTTGCTGAGGTGGCCTATGTTGTCCTCAGAGAACATCTGGTTGGCGTTATGGAGCAGCATGTTGATGTTGGTCACCAGGTCGCTGCTGTCGTTGAGCAGGCGCGAGATTGGCGATGGCGAAGCGATGATCACCGGCAGCTTGCCATCCTTGCCTTTAAGCTCGGGGCTTTGCGGCGTGCCGCCACTGAGCTGGATGAATGAGTTGCCGGTGACGCCGGCCAGGGTCAGCTTGGCCTGGGTGTCTTCCTTCACCGGGGTATCGGCGCTCAGGCGCACCCGTGCCAATACCCGGCGCGGGTCTTTCGGGTCCAGACGCAGGGTCGACACGTCGCCCACCTTGATGCCGTTGTACTGCACCGTGCTGCCTCGGGAAAGGCCAGACACGGCTTCGTTGAACACTACTTCGTAATCCTTGAAGGCGTCGTCGACACTGGACTTGGCCAGCCACAGGCCGAACAGCATGGCCCCGGCCACCACCAGAACGGTGACCAGGCCAATGAGGACGTGATGGGCTCGGGTTTCCATTGCTCAGCGCTCCTGCCCGGCACGGGTGGCAGCCTGTTCGGCGGCGCGCCCGCGAGGGCCGTGAAAGTATTCTTGGATCCAGGTGTCGTTGGTCTTCTCGACCTCGGCCAGCGGGCCGGCCACCAGGACTTTCTTTTGCGACAGCACCGCGATGCGGTCGGTGATGGTGTACAGGGTGTCGAGGTCGTGGGTGATCAGGAACACCGACAGCCCCAGAGCATCGCGCAGGGTAAGGATCAACTGGTCAAATGCCGCGGCACCGATCGGGTCCAGGCCAGCCGTGGGTTCGTCGAGGAACAGGATGTCCGGGTCCAGGGCCAGGGCGCGGGCCAGCGCTGCGCGCTTGATCATGCCCCCCGACAACGAGGCCGGGTACTTGTCGGCAGCCGAGATCGGCAACCCGGCAAGGGCCAATTTCACCCCGGCCAAGTGCTCGGCATCATTGCGCGACAGCCCGGCGTGCTCGATCAGCGGCAAGGCCACGTTTTCGGTCACCGTCAGCGAAGAGAACAGCGCCCCCTTCTGGAACAGCACGCCAAAGCGCCGCTCGACCAGTGAACGCTGTTCTTCGCGCAGGCCGGTCAGGTCCTGGCCGAACACCTTGATCTGCCCTTCATTGGGCCGGCGCAGGCCAATGATGCTGCGCAGAAGCACCGACTTGCCGCTGCCTGAGCCGCCTACCACGGCGAGGATTTCGCCGCGGTACAGGTCAAGGTCAAGGTTTTCATGTACCACCTGGCGGCCGAAGCGGTTGCAGATGCCGCGGGCTTCGATTACGCAATCCTGGCCACTCACCAGCCCATCTCCATGAAGAACAGCGCTGCCACCGCATCCAGCACGATGACCACAAAAATCGACTGCACCACTGCCGAGGTGGTGTGTGCCCCCACCGACTCGGCGCTGCCGCTGACCTTGAAGCCTTCCAGGCAGCCGATGGCGGCGATCAGGAAGGCGAAGAACGGTGCCTTGGCCAGGCCTACCAGGAAGTGCTGCACGCCAATGTCGCTTTGCAGCAGCGACAGGAACATGGCCGGCGAAATATCCAGCGTCAGGGCGCATACCACCGCACCGCCAACGATGCCGCAGATCATCGCGACAAAGGTGAGCAACGGTAGCGAAATCAGCAGGGCCAGTACCCGCGGCACCACCAGCAGTTCCATGGGGTTGAGGCCCAGCGTGCGGATGGCGTCAATTTCTTCGTTGGCCTTCATCGAGCCGATCTGCGCGGTGAACGCGCTGGCAGTGCGGCCGGCCATGAGAATGGCGGTCAGCAGCACGGCGAACTCGCGCAGGAACGAGAACGCAACCAGGTCGACGGTGAAAATGGTCGCGCCGAAGTCGGCCAGCACCGTGGCGCCGAGAAAAGCGACTACGGCGCCCACCAGAAAGGTCAGCAACGCAACGATGGGCGCGGCGTCCAGCCCGGTCTGCTCAATATGTGCCACCACAGGAGTGAAGCGCCAGCGATGTGGCTGGAAGGCGCGGCGCAGCAAGGTTTCCAGAATCACACCGACGAAACCAAGCAGTTGCATGCTGTCCTGCCACAGCGTGCCGACGGCGCGGCCGATACGCTCCAGCAGCAGCAACAGCACATTGCGCTCGGGCTCCTTGACCGGGATGCAGTAATCCTGGACTGAACAGTAGACATTCTTCAGCAGCGCCTGGCTGGCTTCAGGCAGCACGTGGGTGCAGCGCGACAGGCGCTCGGAGCCTAGCAGTTCGGCCAGCAGCGAAGCACCGGCGGTGTCCAGGCGGCCCAGCTGGCTGAGGTCGGCGATCGTGTTGGCAGCGCACTGCGTGCGCAGGCGCTCGCTCTCGCGCTTGAGGTTGGCGTAGTGTGCCAGGGTCCAGTCACCGGTAATACGCAGGCAGGCCGGTTGGCAGCTGGTGTCCAGGGTGGCGCTAGGGGTGGTCATAGGCTCCATGCAATTGACTCGGCGCTAAGGCTTAGGGGCTGATCATAGCGCAGGGGGCATGGGCTGTTTGGTGATTATGTGCTGTGTGTGCGCTTGGCAGCAGTGCCATGGCGCAGGCTTGTGCTGCGAAGAGCTCGTAAGCGCACACGGAAGTGGTGTGCTGTACCGGCCCTTTCGCAGCACAAGGCTGCTCATGCGCAAGGCAGGGGGTCAACTACCCGCGGGTGCATCATTGACCACCTTGAAGCGCAGCACGCCAATCACTTGCCCATCCTCGGTCAGCACCCTCACCTGCCACTTGCCTACCGGGTTGGGTGGGAAGTTCTGCTTGTGGGTCCAGGCCCGATAGCCTTCCTTGCGCCCGCCGTGGATGTCCAGGGCAATGCGGTCGACCTCTTGGCCGTCCTTCTGCCACACGTGGTAGATCCGCTCGTTCAGGCCGCGTGGCGCGTTGATGGCGGTGTAGGCATACAGGCCACTGCTGCGAATGCGGCTGGCGGCAATTTCGTCCAGCGAGTCGCCCGGTTGGCGGTTCATGACTTCGGTACTCACCGCCACCTCGGTCATCCACAGGGTTGCCGGCGGTACCCAGGAGCGCAGCAGCCAGCCACCGGCACCGACCGACAGGGTAACCAGCACCAGAGCCACGGCGCGGCGCCAGTTGTTGATCGGGAAGCTGCTGGCCAGGCTGGGGAATGACAGGGCCATGGCTGCGATCAGGGCCAGCTTGAAGCTTTGTGCGGTGGTCAGGTGCAGGATGATCGGTAGCGCGGTCAGCAGAGCGGCAAACAACGTCAGGGTATGCAGCGCCAGGAACAGCCAGCGCCGTGGTGCCAGCCACTTGTAGTACAGCGGGTCGGTGATCGAAACCAGGCCGGCGGCGCCGAGCAAGCCGGTGAAGACCAGCTGACCGCTGTTCCAGGTGGTGGTGATGAAAAAGAACGGCAGCACGAAGAACAGCGTTTCCTGGTGGATCATCTGCGTTGCATAGCGCAGCAGCGGCTGAGGGATCTCGCGGTTGAACGTGCGCGCGAACAGCCCGGTGAGGGTGTTCTCCAGCATCAGCCAGACCCAGCTGACCAGCATGAGCACGGCGACCCAGCTGGCCAGGCCAGCCTGGCGGTCGACCAGGATGAAGCTGCCGATACCGGAGAGGAAACCGCCGAGCGCAATGATGCCGGGGTAGCGCTTGAGGAGTTCGATGACGCGCTGGACGATATGGGGGATTTGGGGCATTGGGGGCTACAACAGAAAAGTGAGGTGGCTGTGCCAGCCTCTTCGCGGGCAAGCCTGCGAAAGGGTCGGTACTGGCAAAAGGATACCGCCGATTTACCGCTGCCGTGTAGCACCACTGGGCCGTTCAGGCCCATGCCGCCGCCAGCGCAACAGCCCCGCCGTCAGGCACAGCCCCGCAAGCAAGGCCATCAGCCCGTAAAGCTCGTCATAGCCTAGCAACGGCTTTTCGATGCGCACATAGCCATCTTCCTTGAGCAGATCCTTCAGTGCCTCGTTGGCCTGTTCCAGGCTGACTTGGCGCAGCTTGCGCACCGGGCTGGCAAAGCGCCCGTCGGTATAGTCGTTCAGCGCCCCCCAGTAGTAGTCGGCCAAGGCGCTGTTGCCTTGGGTGCTCCAGCTTTCCTTGGCGATGCTGGCTTCCTTGATGCGGGCGAAGGTGTCCGGGTCCAGGCCTTCCTTGCGCAGGTGGTCGAACAGGGCCTGCATCACCTTGACAGCCTTGTCGATGTCATCGCGCTCAAGGTCCGCATTGAGGCTGAGCAGGCCGGTGTCGCCAAAGCTTTCACGTTGCACGGAGGGGCCGTAGGACAGCCCGTTGCGCAGACGTAGCTGGTCGTACAGCGCCCAGTCCAGGTAGCGCGAAAGCAGGTCGAGGGTGGCTTGATGGTCGTTGTCCAGCACCGGCTCGATGAACAGCCAGTGCAATTTGACGCTATCACCCAGCCAGCCGCGGGTCAGGTTGCGACGCTGTTCGGCCTGTTGGCTGATGCTTTCAAGGTTGCGGCGCTCTTCGGGTTCAGTGGCGGGCAGTTCGCCGAAGGACCGCTCCAGATAAGCCGGAAGCAGGCGATCGAGGCCTCCGACCATGATCAGGGTCATGTTGTTGGCCGCGTACCAGCGGTCACGCAACGCCTGAACTTGCTCCAAGGTCATGTCGTCGAGGTTGGAGCGCTCCGGGCATTTCAGACCCAGCTCGGTGGCCAACTGGTCGTTGGCGGGGTGGCCGATATCCTGGCGGTCGAGCCAGCGCTGCAGGTGGCCATAGTGGCCGCCATCCTCGCGCTCTATGATGCGCTTGGCGGTGGTCAAGGCCTTGGCGTCGATGGTGGTATCGCGGATGACTGCCAACAGCAGGTCGAGGACCTTGCGCTGGTTGCGCGCCGGGGCCTCGATGACAAAGGTGGTGTCGGCACTGCTGGTATAGGCGTTCCACTCGCCGCCGAGCGCTTGAAGGCGCTCTTCCAGCCCGCCTTCGCCTGTTTCGTCGATGCCACTGAACAACAGGTGCTCAAGCAGGTGTGGCAGCTCTTTCTGCTCGCAGTCGAAATCATCCAGGCCCACGCCGACCACTAGACGAATCGCCACATGGTCCCGTTCGTAGCCGTTTTTCAGGATGACCTGCAGACCATTAGGCAACAGGTAGCCTTCAACCCGCGAGCGGTCGAGGGCAAACGAGGGCAGGCTGCAGATCAGCAGGCAAACGAACATCAGGCAACGCATGGGCGAGCGAGGGTCCTCAGCTAGGAGAAATCACGGCTGGCGGGCTTCATCGGGCACACTGTCGAGCATCAGCCCTCCGGTGTCCGAGCCGCCCAGTACCACATAGGCACTGCTACAGAACAAAGAGTTCAACCGCTTCATGTCGGCGATCAGCTCCAAGTGTAGCGAACTGGTCTCGATACTTTGCACGACCTTGCGCTGCAGGCGGCTGACATGGGCGTGTGCGAGGCGCCGTTCCTGGGCACGGAACCGGCGTTTTTCCCGCAGCAGCAAGCGGGCGCTTTCCGGGTCGGCACTGAGGAACACCGACAGGCCCAGGCGCAGATTGGCCAGCAATTGCTCCTGCAGGCCGGTCAGCTCTTCCAGGCCTACCTGGGAAAATTCCCGACGCTGGCTGGTTTTCTGCTGCTGGACCTTGCGCAGCATGCGTTCGATCAGGTCACAGGCGAGTTTGAGGTTAATTGCCAGCTCGATGATTTCGGCCCAGCGGCGGTTGTCCTGTTCGCTGAGGTCTTCCCGTGACATCTGCGCCAGGTACAGCTTGATTGCACTGTACAGGGCTTCGGCGTCTTCGCCCAAGGCGCGAACTTGCTGTGGCAAGGCGGTCTGGGTGCCACGCAGGGCTCCAAGCATGGCTTCGAGCAGGCTGTCGACGATATCCCCCAGGCGCAAAGTCTCGCGGGCGGCGTTGGCCAGGGCCAGGCTGGGCGTTTCCAGGGCCGAGGTGTCAAGGTGACGGGGGCGCACCTGACCATTGCCGATTTCCCGTTCAGGCAGCAGGGCGTTGCACAGCCGCCCCATCGGTTTGACTGTGGGCAGCATGATCAGACAACGCAGCGTGTTGTAGAGCAGGTGAAAGCCGATGACCAGCTCCTGAGGGCTGAAACTCAGCGAGTCCATCCATGCCACCAGCGGGTGCAGCACAGGGATGATCAGCACCAGGCCGATCAGCTTGTACAGCAGGCTGCCCAAGGCCACCCGACGCCCGGCGGCGTTCTGCATGCTGGTACTGATGAAGGCCAGCAGCCCGCTGCCGATGTTGGCGCCGACCACCAGCCCGATGGCTACCGGCAAGCTGATCAGTTCGGCGCCGGCCAGTGTCGCTGTGAGCAGAACGGCGGCCAGGCTGGAATAGGAAATCATGGCGAACATTGCCCCGACCAGAGCGTCGAGCATGATGTCGCCGGTCAGTGAGGCAAACAGCACTTTCACGCCCTGGGCATGGGTGATCGGCGCAGCTGCCTGCACGATAAGCTCAAGTGCCAGGATGATCAGGCCAAGCCCGATGCCTACTCGGCCCAGTTGGCCGGCCCGTGTCTGCTTGCGCGAAAGGAAGAAGATCACGCCAAGGAAGATCAGCAGCGGCGACAGCCAGGACAGGTCGAAGGTCAGTACCCGGGCCATCAGTGCGGTGCCCACGTCGGCACCCAGCATGATTGCCAAGGCCGGGGTCATGGCCATCAGGCCTTGGCCGACGAAAGAGGTGACCAGCATGGCCGTGGCGTTACTGCTTTGAACCATGGCCGTGACCAGAATACCGGCGATGAATGCCAGCGGGCGCTTGTCCATGTTCTGGCTGATGATGCGTCGCAGGTTCGAGCCGAATACCCGAAGGATGCCGGTACGCACAATGTGGGTACCCCAGACCAGAAGCGTCACGGCCGAGAGCAGGTTGAGCAGGGTCAGCATGGCGAAGGCCCCCTGTTGCATAGGCCCATCGGGCCAAGAAAAGAAACGTGAGCGTTTGAAGAATTTTCGGTGCTCACTCAAAGCTTTAGCTGTTTTGCCAAGCTGTCGCCAGCTTCGCATGGCAGTCATTTATTTGAAACAGATCTTGAAACGAATGACGGCCTGTCGGCGCTGCTTCGCGGGCAAGCCTCCACAGTGACAACGCGCAGGAAAAAACGCACAGAAAAAAGGCATGAAAAAGGGCCCTGCGAAGGGCCCTTGTTGTGCAGCACTTTCCTTGGCCTTATTGACCCGGAATGTCCTTGCGCAGTTTCACCGGTTCATGATCTTTGCCTTCCTTGCGGGCCATGGCGGTGCGCATGCGTATGTTGATGGCTTCCACCCCCAGCGAGAAGGCCATGGCGAAGTAGACATAGCCCTTCGGTACATGCACATCGAACGCTTCAGCGATCAGTACAGTACCGACCACGATCAGGAACGACAGCGCGAGCATCTTCAGCGACGGGTGCTTGTCGATGAAATTGCTGATGGCGCCGGCGCACAGCATCATCACCAGCACGGCCACGACGATGGCGGCGATCATCACCGGTACGTGGGAAACCATGCCCACAGCGGTGATCACCGAGTCCAGCGAGAACACGATGTCGATGATGGCGATCTGGATGATGGTGTAGAAGAACTTGCCACCTGCGCCTTTGGGCTCCTCTGCATTCTCGTCCTCGCCTTCCAGGCCGTGGTAGATCTCTTGCGAGCTCTTCCATAGCAGGAACAGGCCACCGAAGAACAGGATCAGGTCACGCCCGGAGATGCCTTGGCCAAATACCACGAACAGGTCGGCGGTAAGGCGCATCACCCAGGTAATCGACAGCAGCAGCATGATACGGGTGACCATGGCCAGGGCCAGGCCGAAGATCCGGGTGCGTGGCTGCATGTGCTTGGGCATGCGGCTGACCAGAATCGAGATCATGATGATGTTGTCGATACCGAGGACGATCTCAAGCGCGGTAAGGGTGAAAAAGGCAACCCAGATTTCCGGGCTGGTCAGCCATTCCATGTATTTTCCTTCGAGCGGTAATGGCAACGCGCCCCGGTCAGGGCGCGTCGCGTACGTGATACGGATGTATTAAAGACTACTGAACAGCGGGAAAATCCCCATCAGCAGTGCGCCGAGCATTATGCACAGGCATACCAGCACTGCCCACTTGAGCGTGAAGCGCTGATGATCGCCGAACTCGATACCGGCCAGGGCCACCAGCAGGTAGGTGGAGGGTACCAGCGGGCTGAGCAGGTGTACCGGCTGCCCGACGATCGACGCACGGGCCATTTCCACCGGGGTGATGCCATAGTGGCTGGCGGCCTCGGCCAGCACCGGCAGCACGCCGTAGTAGAACGCGTCGTTGGACATGAAGAAGGTGAACGGCATGCTCACGATCGCGGTGATGACGGCCAGGTATGGGCCCAGTGCCTCGGGGATGACCGCCAGCAGGCTCTTGGACATGGCGTCGACCATGCCGGTGCCGGACAGGATGCCGGTGAAGATGCCGGCGGCGAAGATCAGCCCGGTCACGGCCAGTACACTGCCGGCGTGGGCGGCGATGCGGTCCTTCTGCTGTTGCAGGCACGGGTAGTTGACGATCATGGCGATACTGAAGGCAATCATGAACAGCACTGGCAGCGGCAGCACGCCGGCGATCAGCGCGACCATCAGGGTGGCGGTCAGGGCACCGTTGAAGTACAGCAGCTTGGGCCGGCGTGCGTCCGGGTACTGCGAGACGGTGATTTCGCTGTGGTCGATGTCGTCGGTAGGCAGATGCAGTTCGCCCAGTCGGGCGCGTTCACGCTTGCCATACATGTAGGCAATGGCCAGGATCGCCAACACACCGAACAGCATGGCCGGGATCATCGGCACGAAGATGTCTGACGGGTCTACGTGCAGGGCGCTGGCAGCACGCGCGGTCGGCCCACCCCAGGGGGTCATGTTCATCACGCCGCCGGCGAGGATGATCAGGCCGGCCATGATCCGCGGGCTCATGCCCAGGCGGCTGTACATCGGCAGCATGGCGGCGCAGCAGATCATGTAGGTGGTGGCTCCGTCACCGTCGAGCGAGACCACCAGGGCCAGTACAGCGGTACCGACCGAGACTTTCAGCGGATCGCCCTTGACCAGCTTGAGGATCTTGCGAACGGCCGGGTCGAACAGGCCGGAATCGATCATCAGGGCGAAATAGAGGATGGCGAACATCAGCATCACGCCGGTAGGTGCGAGCTTGCTGATGCCCTCTAGCATCATGGGGCCGATCTTGGCGGAAAAACCACCGAACAGGGCGAACAGGATCGGTACCAGAATCAGCGCGATCAAGGCCGAAAGGCGCTTGGTCATGATCAGGTACATGAACGTGATGACCATGGCAAAGCCGAGGAAGGTCAGCATGGCAATACTCCAGGCGGGGCGCGGCGAAAGGGCAGTCGATTCGGGCGTATCAGCGCGTAGGGCACTGTGCGGGGAGCATGCGGAAGGGGACTACGAAAAGGCGGGCACAGGAATACATCAGAATCACCATTGTTGTTGTTGATTGGGCCGGGCGCGGTATTGACCGGGTGCCCTGGCTGACCGGTCTTGTGCCGGTAGTGGGCGCTATCCTAAAAGGGCAAGCTTTCAGCCAGCTTTCGCTGAAGCAAAGGTGACGAGAGGTAGGTGATGCAGGATGTAACCGAAGGTGGCTGCCATTGTGGCGCCCTGCGTTATCGGCTGGAGGGCAACTTGACGGACATTGCCCACTGTCATTGTTCGATCTGCAGGCGGGTCAGCGGTGGACTGGTGGTCACCTGGCTTACCCTACCCCGTTCTGGGTTCCAGTGGTTAACGGGCGAGCCGAACTGCTATGTGGCGCCTGCCAGTTGCAGCCGCTACTTCTGTGGGCAGTGTGGGGCGCATGTGGCGCTGGTGACCACGCATAGCCCGCAGACGATCGATGTGACGGTGGCCACGCTGGATCACCCTGAGTGGGTGCAAGCCAACCGGCATATCTGGGTAGGCAGCCGGTTGCCCTGGTTGCATCTGGATGAGGATTTGCCGTCGGAAGATGAGGAGCGCCTGTAGGCGTGGGCTTGCCCGTGAAAGGGCTAGCCCTTCATCCATCACAACTGCAGGCCACCAGCAGCCTTGTGCAACGCCCGCAAATGCTCACCGATTTGCTTCACGTTGGCCTCGATCGCTGCAATTTCCTTGGCTCGCGACGGCTCCAGCAGCGCCCTCACCTCTTTGTCCAGGCTGGTGCTCAAGCGCAACAGCTGTGCCTGCCGCTCGCTGCTCACCTGCTCCAGGTGCTTGCGCTCTTCTGGCTGCGGCAGCCCGTAGCCTTTGGAATCGAGCAACTCTGCCGGGCGGCTGAGAAAACCGCTGTTGGCAAGCATTTGCTTGAGCGTGGCATCAGCTTTGTTGATGCTGCCATCGTTCAAGGCTGCGGCATTCAGGTAACGCTGCTTGACCTCGTCCTGGGCCAGCAGAAGCTGCCGGCGCAGGCTGGCCTGCTCAAGCAGAAGCAGTGCCGCGCTGGTGCGCAGGTCAGCCTTGGCGAACCAGCTACGGCGCTGCTCGGCATTGAGGGCCAGCCAGTCTTCAACCAGAGCTTGCTTGATTGGCAACTGTTTTCTCAGCACCTCGAACATGGCCTGGTACCGGTCGCGGTAAGAATCGAAGCGGTAGCCCAGGCGTAACGCTTCGCGCGGGTTATCAAGCACGCTGGTATCTGCCAGCCCCCTGCCCTTGAGCACGGCCAGCAAACCGTTGGGCATGATGCTGTCCAGGTCGTTGAGGCGTGGATTGGCGGTGCCGCTGCGCAGCAGCTTCAATGACTCCACTGCACAGTTGTTGGACAGGAACCAGTAGTTGCCGTCATAGCTCCAGTGCATCTCGGCGGCCTGGCGCACCAGGCTCTCGATCTCATCGCGGTTGAGTTTCAAGGGCACCGAGGCCAGGCTGCGCAGCTCGGTCTTGGTGTATTCGTCGATCACCTGGCCCAGCGGAAGCACGAATAGCCGCGACGGGTAGTTGCCGACCAGGCCGTCCCAGCTGGAGAGTTGCACGTCGTTGACGAAGGCGCGGTACGAAAGCACCAGGCTTTGATCAAGGTCCAGGCGGCAGTCTGGGCCGCGTGGTCGGCCCGGCTTGCAGATCACCAGGCGCAGCATGCTGTGCCCCCAGCGGCTGACCAGGTTCTGATTGGCTTCAGCCAGCAGATAGTCCACTTCGTAGACCCGCTCTGGGTCGATTTCACCTAGCGGCTGGCGGGCGAAGTCGCTGCCGGCATTGATGAACGGCAGGCCCTTGGCGCAGGTGTCCTGTTGGGGGGCCCAGCCGAAGTGTTCACGGAGGTACTGATACAGCGCCGGGCGACGGCAGCTGTAGCTCGGGTCGAGGAGGAAATACTCCATGTTGACCGCGATGTATTCCTTGGGGCTGCTCAACTCATAGCTGTCGGGGCTGCGCACGAATTGGCCATTGTGCTGTTCGCGCTCGCCTCGTCGGCCCACGTACTGCTGCCACCCGGCCAGGTCGAGCAGGCGTGGGTCGTCGCTCAGGGTGAAGCGGCGCTCTGCCTGCCCGCGGCATTCTTCCGGCAGGCCGACCTTGCCCAGCGTGCCTTGCTGGCGCTTGCAGCGTGCAATCAGCGAATTCTCGACGCTGGGCCACAAGCGGGCACGGTCGTAGAGATGGGTGAGCTCGTGCAGCACGGTGGCCAGCAGCTCTTCACGCACCGTGCCATGTGGGCGGTCGGTGCGCTCAGTGGCGGCGCTGCCATCGGTGAGGCTGGGCAGCAAGCTGCGGTTGAGCTCGAGGGTGGATATCAGTGAAGCCTGCCCATAGGCGTCGGCAGGCATGTTGTCGCTCCAACTGACCCGCACGCGACGGTCCAGCTGTTGCTTGAAGCGCGGTGGCAGCTTACCCATGGCCTCGTTGAGCAGGGCTTGGGAAGCTTGTGCTTGTTGCGGGTCCAGGCCGGACGACTGCAGCTCAAGCTGCAGGTCGGCCAAGGCGGGCGTGCCGAGCAGCGTCAGGGCGCAGCCGAGCAGCCAGGCGCGCACGCGCGTCACAGTGCGAGTATGGCTTCAGCCAGCACCTGGTCGCTGGCGCCTCGCGCTTCCGGTACGCGCTCGCGCAGGGTATTGAAGGCTGCCTCGAGTTGGACGCCGCGGATGTCACCGTTGCTGGCGACAAAGCTTGCAGCGTCGTCGTGGGCTTCGCGCACCACTTTGGAGTCGCGGATCGAGGTGGTGGTGTCTGAGGTGAAGTCGATCGAACGGCCAAAGGCACGCACGATGATGTTGCTGGTGGCCACCAGGGTCTGTGCCTGGGCCAGGTCGGCCAGCAGCAGCATGCCGAGGGAAGCGGCAATCAGCGGTTTACGCATGGAGCATCTCCGAAAAATACAGGGAGTCAGATGTAGTTATTGGACGAGAATTGCCTGCGCCAGTTCCAGATCGCCGACGGCGTGCCGTGCGCAATTGTGGCGTAATGATTCAAGGGCGGCTTCCAGGCGTGCACCACGGATCAGGCCGTCGCTGGCAACGAATGCGGCGGCATCGTCGCGGGCCTGTGTGACCAATTTGCGATCGAATGGTGCGGCTGTGACCTGGCTGGTGACATAGCCGGTGATGACCAGGCTTTGTGTGGTCGTATCCATGGCATGGGCGCTGGCCATGCCTGCGGCGGCGAACAGCAACGGCAACAGATAACGCATGAGCTTTCTTGAAGGCTGGAAAAGTGAACGGCGAAGCCTACCTCAGGTGCGAGGGCCGAAGCCAACGCACCTGTCTCGCATGGCGTGTATCAGAGTGCCAGGATGGCCTGGGCCAGTTGTGCATCGCTGGCTTGCAGGGTAGGCATGTTCGAACGGATGTGTACAAAGGCGCTTTCCAGTCGGGCGCCGCGGATAGCGCCCTGAGTGCCGACGAAGGTGGCTGCGTCATCGCGGGCTGCCTGGACGATCTTGTCGTCGCGGAACGAAGAGCTCAGATCGGAAGTGGCGTCGGTGGAGGCGGCAACGGCGCGTACTACCGTATCGGTGGTGACAACGAAGCTGGTGGCGTTGGCAGTGCCAGCCAGGCCAAGCAGCAGGGCGGCGCCAAGCAGGTGTTTACGGGACATGATCGTGGACTCCTGGGGTAGGGTCAGGTTGGTTCTGCTTTATCGGACGTTTGCAGGGATCGTCACGGTACGTTTCAACAACGGGGTTCTAGCAGACGGTTATGCCAAGCGTATCACGCAGTGCTACGTAGCGATGATAACGAGTGCTGCGCCAGGCAACTGTTAAGGTGTTTTTTTGTACCTATAAAACTGTACTGGTCGTGATCTCAAGTGCTCTACAGCGCGTCTCTCGGGCAATAAAAAACCCGCTGCAGTCACCTGCAACGGGTTTGGGGAATTCACGGTGCCGGTCAAAGCCGGCAAGCCGGGAGCTTAGCGCCAGAAAGGCTTGCTCAGCTCTTCGTAACGCTGCGACTCGCTGATACCGGCGTCTGCCAGCAGGCGGGAGTCCAGGCGAGCCAGTTGACGACGGCTGGTCATACGGCGCTGCCACAGCAGCAGGGTCGACAATGCGCGCAGCGGCAGCGAGGTGTTGGATTGCTGGGCGTTGCTTTCAAAAACCAGACCGGAACTGAGGGTACGTTCCATGATGCTTCATCCTTCCGCTTATGGCGGCATTAGGTAGTGATTTAACTGATGCCAATGATCCTCCTCTGTCGTCCATAACAGTAGATACAGTTCAGTTGAAAGACGATGGCTCAGTTAACTGTGTAACCCTACTGTTGCACTCGAAATAGGCGTAACTGTACTGGTCTGCACTTCTTTGGTGCGCTTTGGTTCGAAGAAGGGGATTTGTCAGTCGGGAAGATCTGAAAACACCAGTACAGTAGAACAGATTATTCTGCTGATGGCGGAAAGGTGTATTGATAGAAGGGTTTGACTGTTATGGTCCATTCGCGAGCTTGCCCGCTCCCATAGAGAAAGTGCTGCCCTTTAGGGTTGCACATCACCTGTGGGAGCGGGCAAGCCCGCGAAGAGGCCGGAACAGCAGAGGCAGGGCCGCCGTTCCGTACCACATCTGGATCAGCTAGCCAGCATGCGCCCGGTTTCTTCCAGGTTTTCGTGCCAGCTCAGGGCTTCACGCAGGATGTGCGGGGTATGGCCGCCACGCTGGCAGGCACGGTCGAAGTAGTCGTTCAGCGCAGCGCGGTAGTCTGGGTGCACGCAGTTGTCGATGATCGCTCGCGCTCGCTCGCGCGGCGCCAGGCCACGCAGGTCCGCCAGGCCCTGCTCGGTGACCAGGATGTCCACGTCGTGCTCGGTGTGGTCGACATGGCTGACCATTGGCACCACGCTGGAAATCGCCCCGCCTTTGGCAATCGACTTGGTGACGAACACGGCCAGGTGGGCGTTACGGGCGAAGTCGCCGGAGCCACCGATGCCGTTCATCATCCTGGTGCCACAGACGTGAGTGGAGTTGACGTTGCCGTAGATATCGAACTCCAGTGCGGTGTTGATACCGATGATGCCCAGGCGACGTACCACTTCCGGGTGGTTGGAGATTTCCTGCGGGCGTAGCACCAACTTGTCCTTGTAGCGCTCCAGGTTGCCGAACACATCGGCATTGCGGCGCGTTGACAGGGTGATCGAGCTGCCCGATGCGAAGCTAAGCTTGCCGGCGTCGATCAGGTCGAAGGTGGAGTCCTGCAGCACTTCGGAGTACATGGTCAGGTCTTCGAACGGCGACTCGATCAGGCCGCACATCACCGCATTGGCAATGCTGCCAATGCCGGCTTGCAGCGGGCCGAGCTTGTTGGTCATACGGCCTGCATCCACTTCCTTCTTGAGGAAGTTGATCAGGTGGTCGGCGATGCCCTGTGTTTCATCATCTGGCGGCAGCACAGTGGACGGCGAGTCTGGCTGATCACTGATGACGATACCGACGATCTTGGCCGGGTCGATCGGGATCGCGGTGCTGCCGATACGGTCGTCTACCTTGACCAGCGGGATTGGCGTGCGAGTCGGACGGTAGGTTGGGATATAGATGTCGTGCAGGCCTTCGAGGTTGGTGTTGTGCGAGAGGTTGATCTCCACAATCACCTGCTTGGCGAAGATCGCGAAGCTGGCCGAGTTGCCCACCGACGTGGTTGGCACGATGTGGCCTTGCTCGGTGATGGCCACGGCTTCGATGACCGCGATGTCCGGCAGCTTCAGCTGCTGGTTGCGCAGTTGCTCGACGGTTTCCGACAGGTGCTGGTCAATGAACATCACCTGGCCGTCATTGATGGCTTTGCGCAGGGTGCTGTCGACCTGGAACGGCATGCGGCGGGCCAACACACCGGCCTCGGTCAGTTGTTTGTCCAGGTCATTGCCCAGGCTGGCGCCGGTCATCAGGCTGATTTTCAGTGGCGATTGCTTGGCACGTTCGGCCAGTGCATGCGGTACGGCCTTGGCTTCGCCGGCGCGGGTGAAGCCGCTCATGCCGACAGTCATGCCGTCCTCGATCAGACCAGCGGCATCAGCCGCACTCATTACCTTGCTGTGCAGGGAGGACAAGCGGATACGATCACGGTACATGGATTGTTATCTCGGGCTACTGAAACTACTGCAGCGCAGTCTAGAGATTTCGCCCATTGCCGTCCCACGACCATGGTCGTATGAGAAGCCTTGTATTTGAGCCGTTGATCCGGATCAATAAAAGAAAAGCCCCGGCAGATTCTGACCGGGGCTTCCTTTATATCAGCTGGTTTGCAGCGGCTGGTGTCATTCCACTGCCTTGACCATGTCCTCGATGACCTTCTTGGCGTCACCGAACACCATCATGGTCTTGTCCAGATAGAACAGTTCGTTGTCCAGGCCGGCATAGCCGCTGGCCATCGAGCGTTTGTTGACGATGATGGTCTTGGCTTTGAACGCCTCGAGGATCGGCATGCCGGCGATTGGCGACTTGGGATCGTTCTTCGCCGCCGGGTTGACCACGTCGTTGGCGCCCAGCACCAGCACCACGTCGGCCTGGCCGAACTCGGCGTTGATGTCTTCCATCTCGAATACCTGATCGTACGGCACTTCAGCCTCGGCCAGCAGTACGTTCATGTGCCCGGGCATGCGGCCCGCCACCGGGTGAATCGCATACTTCACGGTCACGCCATTGTGGGTCAGCTTCTCGGTCAGCTCTTTCAGTGCGTGTTGTGCGCGGGCCACCGCCAGGCCGTAGCCCGGAACGATGATCACGCTGTCGGCATTGCTGAGCAGGAAGGTGGCATCGTCAGCCGAACCGGACTTCACCGGCCGCTGTTCTTGCGAACCTTGCGCCGCGCCAGTGTCGGTATCGCCACCGAAGCCGCCAAGGATGACGTTGAAGAACGAGCGGTTCATCGCCTTGCACATGATGTACGAGAGGATGGCACCGGACGAACCTACCAGGGAACCGGCGATGATCAGCATCGAGTTGTTCAGCGAGAAGCCGATGCCGGCCGCTGCCCACCCCGAGTAGCTGTTGAGCATCGACACCACCACTGGCATGTCGGCGCCGCCGATCGGAATAATGATCAGCACACCCATGATGAAGGCCAGGACCAGCATCAGGGTGAAGGCACTGTAGTGGCCAGTGAAAGTGAACAGCAGGCCAAGGGCGATGGTGGTCATGCCAAGGATCAGGTTCAGTTTGTGCTGGCCAGCGAACTGTACCGGTGCGCCTTGGAAGAGGCGGAACTTGTACTTGCCCGACAATTTGCCAAAGGCGATCACCGAACCGGAGAAGGTAATGGCACCGATGGCAGCACCGAGGAACAGCTCCAGGCGGTTGCCGGTGGGGATCGGATCGCTGATGGCAGCCACAATGCCCATCGACTGTGGCTCCAGCACGGCGGCGATGGCAATGAACACCGCGGCCAGGCCGATCATGCTGTGCATGAAAGCGACCAGTTCGGGCATTTTGGTCATTTCGACGCGCTTGGCCATGATGGAACCGGCGGTGCCGCCGACCAGCAGGCCGACGATGACATAGCCGATACCGGCAGTGGCAAGTTCAGCCCCAAGCTTATAAATGAGGCCGACCGTCGTGAGGATGGCGAGCCCCATGCCGATCATGCCGAACAGATTGCCGCGCCGCGAGGTAGTCGGGTGCGACAGGCCCTTGAGCGCCTGGATGAAGCACACCGAGGCGACGAGGTAGAGGAGCGTTACCAGATTCATGCTCATGCTTACTTCTTCGCCTCGTTCTTGGTTTTCTTCTTGAACATTTCAAGCATGCGGCGGGTGACCAGGAAGCCACCGAACACGTTGACTGCGGCAAGGGCCACGGCCAGGGTGCCCATCAGCTTGCCGGCCGGGGTCACGGTCAGGGCCGCGGCCAGCATGGCGCCGACGATGACGATTGCCGAGATGGCATTGGTGACCGCCATCAGTGGGGTGTGCAGCGCCGGGGTGACGTTCCACACCACGTGGTAGCCCACATAGATGGCCAGCACGAAAATGATCAGGTTGTAGATGCCGTGGGAAATCAGCATGTCTTCCATTGTCGTGCTCCTTAGCCGTTCTTGCGGACGATCTGACCATCACGGCACATCAGGCAGGCCGCGACGATGTCGTCTTCGAGGTTGATGATCAGCGCGCCATCCTTGTCGAACAGCAGCTTCATGAAGTCCAGCAGGTTGCGTGCATACAGTGCCGAGGCATCGGCACTCACCTGGGCCGGCAGGTTGGTCGGGCCGACGATGGTCACGCCGTTCTCCTGCACCACTTGATCTGCGACGGTCAGTGGGCAGTTGCCGCCTTGGGCTGCAGCCAGGTCGATGACCACCGAGCCAGGCTTCATCTGCGCCACGGTTTCGGCGCTTAGCAGGGTCGGCGCCTTGCGCCCGGGGATCAGCGCGGTGGTGATGACGATATCGGCCTGCTTGGCGCGCTCGTGCACGGCCTGCGCCTGGCGCTGCATCCAACTGGCCGGCATTGGTCGGGCATAGCCGCCAACACCTTCGGCGCATTCTCGCTCCTCGTCGGTCTCGTAGGGCACGTCGATGAATTTTGCACCCAGTGATTCGATCTGCTCTTTCACCGCCGGGCGAACGTCGGATGCTTCGATCACCGCACCCAGGCGCTTGGCGGTGGCGATAGCCTGCAAGCCGGCAACGCCAGCGCCCAGTACCAGGACGCGTGCGGCCTTAACGGTACCGGCAGCGGTCATCAGCATTGGCATGAAGCGTGGGTAGTGATGGGCTGCCAGCAACACGGCCTTGTAGCCGGCGATGTTGGCCTGCGACGACAGCACGTCCAGGCTCTGCGCCCGCGAGGTTCGCGGCGCGGCTTCCAGGGCGAAGGCGGTAATACCGCGTTCGGCCATCTTGCCGATCAGTTCACCGTTGAAGGGGTTGAGCATGCCCACCAGAAGGCTGCCGCTGTTGATCAGGGCCAGTTCCTGGTCGTTGGGGGCGACCACTTTGAGTACCAATTGGGCGCCGTAGGCATCGGCGGCGCTTCCAAGGGAAGCACCCACGGCTTCATAGGCACTGTCCGGAATGGCGGCGTTGAGCCCTGCCCCCCGTTGAACGGTGACCTGATGGCCCTGGCCAATCAGTTTCTTGATGGTTTCGGGGGTCGCAGCGACCCTTGTCTCACCGGTCTGCGTCTCGAGAGGAACACCAATGTGCACGACTATTTCTCCTGCGGTGACCTTTTGTCTTTGTAGAAGCCAGCACACTTCGGATGGTGCGCTGGGGCGGCTGTGGAGCGCCAACCCGCCGGATCCCGGGCGGGGCGAAGCATTTTGCAGACGAACCCGAAGGCCTTCAACCGGTTCTGAAGCGAAACGAAGTCAAAACTACAAGTCACCCTGTGACCGCTTGTCGCAGCAATAGGGTTGCAGCCCATCAAACATGCGCCATTGGCAGATTAGGAGAAAAAATCAAAAAAAAGCGGCCAATTCGCTTACGACTAGTTGGATGTCGCAAAATAACCCGCAAAGCCGCGTACTGAGCACGGTTAAAGGGTGTTTTTATGCTTGCGTTACAGTTTGCGAATATGCGACATATACATATATCTGTAGGTGTTTAAAATAATTGACTACAGGGTCAATTTGTCGCGCTTGCCCCTGATCTATTCATGTAGGCCTGAGCCTGGCTTACCAGCCAGTCGCGAAAGGCGCGTAGCGACGCCGACTCCACCTTGCGCTCTGGAATCATCAGATAGTAGGCCTTGTCGCTACTCAGGGCATGCCTGTTAGCGACCACCAGCCTTCCCTCCTCCAACTCCCGCTGGATCAGGAACGGTGGTATCAGGGCAATGCCCATGTCGTGCATGGCCGCCTGGGCGAGCATCGAGAATAGTTCATAGCGCGGGCCTGTCATGTCGCGCTCCACATTCATGTCCACACTGCCGAACCATTGCCGCCAGGCATACGGGCGCGTGCTCTGCTGCAGCAGTGGTAGCTGCGCGATGTGGCGTGCCTCGAGCATGCCCTGGCCGTTCAGCAGTGCCGGGCTGCACACGGGTACTGGGTTTTCACCCATCAGTTGGTGCGACTGGGTGCCTGACCAGTCCGCATCACCAAAATAGATGGCGGCATCGAAGGTAGTGTCGGCGAACAGGAATGGCCGGGTGCGGTTGGTGAGGTTGACTGTGACCTCCGGGTGGCGCTGCTGAAAGTCCTTGAGCCGTGGTAGCAGCCATTGAGTGCCAAACGTCGGCACTACCGCCAGCTCGATCACATTGGCGCCTTGCTGGCGCATGACCGACAAGGTATCGCGCTCCACGGCGTCCAGTTGGGCCGCCACCTGGCGACTGTAGGACAGGCCGGCTTCGGTCAGCCTTACGCCGCGGCGCGAGCGACGGAACAGTTCCACATTAAGGAAGGCTTCCAGGCCACCGATCTGCCGACAGACGGCACCCTGGGTCAGCGCGAGTTCCTGGGCAGCCTTGGTAAAGCTCTCGTTACGGGCTGCCGCCTCGAAGCAAATCAGGGCGGCGGTACTGGGGATCTTACGGCGCATGTACGTCAACCTCACTTGTAAGGCTGTCAATAAGGCGTTTTGCCGATTTACGGAGTGACAAAATATCACTAATTGGTGCGCAATCCTCGTTTGTCCCGGCGGCCGATCAGGCCTAGGCTCAAAGGCACAAGAAACTGCCCCCTATTTCGAGGATTCGCTCATGGCCGGTAAAGCAAGCTTCAACTGGATCGACCCGTTGCTGCTGGATCAGCAGCTCACTGAAGAAGAGCGCATGGTGCGTGACAGCGCTTATCAGTTCGCCCAGGACAAGCTGGCCCCGCGTGTGCTTGAGGCCTTCCGCCATGAGCAGACCGATCCGGCGATCTTCCGCGAGATGGGTGAAGTAGGCCTGTTGGGTGCAACCATTCCCGAGCAATACGGTGGCAGTGGCCTGAATTATGTGTGCTATGGCCTTATTGCTCGCGAAGTGGAACGTATCGACTCAGGTTACCGCTCGATGATGAGTGTGCAGTCGTCGCTGGTGATGGTGCCGATCAACGAATTTGGCACCGAAGCTCAAAAGCAGAAGTACCTCCCCAAGTTGGCCAGTGGCGAGTGGATCGGTTGCTTCGGTCTGACCGAGCCTAACCATGGCTCCGATCCTGGTTCGATGATTACGCGCGCGAGGAAGGTCGACGGTGGCTACCGGCTGACCGGCAGTAAAATGTGGATCACCAACAGTCCCATCGCCGATGTGTTCGTGGTGTGGGCCAAGGATGATGCGGGCGATATTCGTGGCTTCGTACTGGAAAAAGGCTGGCAAGGCCTCAGTGCCCCGGCAATCCATGGCAAGGTTGGCCTGCGCGCGTCGATCACTGGTGAAATCGTCATGGACAATGTGTTCGTGCCAGAAGAGAACATTTTCCCGGACGTGCGTGGCCTCAAGGGCCCGTTCACCTGCCTGAACTCGGCTCGCTATGGTATTTCGTGGGGTGCGCTGGGTGCCGCTGAAGCCTGCTGGCACACCGCTCGCCAGTACACCCTGGACCGTCAGCAGTTTGGTCGTCCACTGGCCGCCAACCAGTTGATTCAGAAGAAGCTTGCCGACATGCAGACAGAAATCACCCTGGCGCTGCAGGGCTGCCTGCGTCTGGGTCGCATGAAGGATGAAGGGACGGCTGCGGTGGAAATCACCTCCATCATGAAGCGCAATTCCTGCGGCAAGGCGCTGGATATCGCCCGTATGGCGCGTGACATGCTGGGCGGCAACGGCATCTCCGACGAGTTTGGTGTGGCCCGCCATCTGGTTAACCTGGAGGTGGTCAACACCTATGAAGGTACCCATGATGTGCATGCACTTATCCTGGGTCGTGCGCAGACCGGTATCCAGGCGTTCTATTGATAAGGAGCAAGCCATGGGCGCGCTATCACATCTGCGGGTGCTAGACCTTTCGCGCGTGTTGGCCGGCCCGTGGTCTGGTCAGATTTTGGCTGACCTTGGCGCCGACGTGATCAAGGTCGAGCGCCCTGGCAGTGGCGACGATACCCGCTCATGGGGGCCGCCTTTTCTCAAGGATGCCGAAGGTGAGGACACCAGTGAGGCGGCCTATTACCTGTCGGCCAACCGCAACAAGCGCTCAGTGACCATCGACTTTACCCAGCCGGAGGGACAGCGGCTGGTGCGTGAACTGGCGGCGAAGTGCGATATCGTCATAGAGAACTTCAAGGTAGGTGGGCTGGCAGCGTATGGCCTGGACTACCAGAGCCTGAAGGCGATAAACCCGCAGCTCATCTATTGCTCCATTACCGGCTTCGGTCAGACCGGGCCCTATGCCAAGCGCGCTGGCTATGACTTCATGATCCAGGGGTTGGGTGGGCTGATGAGCCTGACTGGTCGTCCGGAGGGTGAAGAGGGCGCCGGGCCGGTCAAGGTGGGGGTGGCGCTTACCGACATTCTGACCGGGTTGTATTCCACGGTCGCCATGCTGGCTGCTCTCGCCCACCGGGATCAGGCCGGGGTCGGTCAGCATGTCGACATGGCATTGCTCGATGTGCAGGTGGCCTGCCTGGCGAACCAGGCAATGAACTACCTGACCACGGGCGCCCCTCCTCGTCGGCTGGGTAATGCGCATCCTAATATAGTCCCTTACCAGGACTTTCCGACGGCAGATGGCGATTTCATTCTTACCGTCGGTAATGACAGCCAGTTCCGTAAATTCGCTGAGGTGGCCGGGCAGCCGCAATGGGCGGAGGACCCTCGGTTCGTTACCAATAAGCTGCGGGTGGCCAACCGGGCTGAGCTGATACCACTAATTCGCCAGGCTACGGTGTTCAAGACCACAGCTGAGTGGGTGGCCCAGTTGGAGGCTGCAGGAGTGCCGTGTGGGCCTATCAATAACCTGGCGCAGATGTTCCAGGATCCCCAGGTGCTGGCGCGCGGGTTGGCGTTGAGTATTCCGCATCCCTTGGCGGGTAGTGTGCCGCAAGTTGCGAGCCCGATACGGTTGTCGGAGACGCCAGTGGAGTATCGCCGGGCGCCACCCTTGTTAGGCGAGCATACCGAAGCGGTGCTGGGGGAGGTGTTGGGGCTGGATGTCGGCGAGGTGCAGCGCCTTCGTGGTGCTGGTGTGCTCTAGATGAATAGCGGGGAGGCCGTCAGGCCTCCCCGCTTTGTTTTTTCTGCGCTATCAACGGTTATTGAAATT
>NZ_BCBP01000013.1:0-663 GCF_001753955.1 Pseudomonas sp. NBRC 111139 | reverse complement strand
GGGCCATACTAGTACTGGATGCATCTGCAGGATATCGCGGCCGCACGCCCATATAAACGATCGGATAAATAGCTGAATTTCCATGCCTTACGCGGTTGTCAGGACACAAGCACCATAAAGAAACAAGGGTTGGTCCGGAAGCCTTTAGCCAAGTTTAGCCACCCTGAAAGTATCTCTGGGAGGTGTGGAGGGAAAAACTGCTGTGATTTTAAACCTAAAAGTAACTTAACTCATAATAAGTTGGTAGTTAGACCACATGAAAAAATTGCTTTTGTTGGCCCAGTTCTGTTGATCTTTGAACCATGGTGGGAAAAGTGTAGTTTTAGTCAGTCTGAAGCTGCCATGTAACCAGTGCAAATGAGATAGTGAGTTACATAAACAATATACTTTGTGCTTTTTTTACTGCGCTGGTACATTTTAATGAAAGCAACTAAAAGGGAATCCCAAAATTGCATTTAGGGGGTCAGGCCAGGGCAATCTGTTGGGATATTTAATGACACACCTGGGGAGACTTTACAATAACTCTTTTTAAATCCATCTCCATTTAACTGGCTCTTAAAAGTTTGTACCATGATAATTTACTATCCAGGCAACAGCACAGACTAGACGAGCGCGAACCCCTTAACAGGCTAAGTGCGAGCGGATCCCCCGGGCCATACTAGT
>NZ_BCBP01000012.1:0-686 GCF_001753955.1 Pseudomonas sp. NBRC 111139 | reverse complement strand
AGCATCAGGCAACGGCCCACCGCATAACGCGCCTGCTGTTTGCTCGCACGCGGCATGCTCTGCACGCCAAAAAAGCAATCATAGCACGCCATAAACACCGCCACCGCACCATTACCGCCGCTACGTTCGGTCAGGGTACGGCTCCAATTACGGCTACGCATACTCTTCCTTTTTCAATATTATTGAAGCATTTATCAGGGTTATTGTCTCATGAGCGGATACATATTTGAATGTATTTAGAAAAATAAACAAATAGGGGTTCCGCGCACATTTCCCCGAAAAGTGCCACCTAAATTGTAAGCGTTAATATTTTGTTAAAATTCGCGTTAAATTTTTGTTAAATCAGCTCATTTTTTAACCAATAGGCCGAAATCGGCAAAATCCCTTATAAATCAAAAGAATAGACCGAGATAGGGTTGAGTGGCCGCTACAGGGCGCTCCCATTCGCCATTCAGGCTGCGCAACTGTTGGGAAGGGCGTTTCGGTGCGGGCCTCTTCGCTATTACGCCAGCTGGCGAAAGGGGGATGTGCTGCAAGGCGATTAAGTTGGGTAACGCCAGGGTTTTCCCAGTCACGACGTTGTAAAACGACGGCCAGTGAGCGCGACGTAATACGACTCACTATAGGGCGAATTGAGTGAAGGCCGTCAAGGCCTAGGCGCGCCGGATCCCCCGGGCCATACTAGT
>NZ_BCBP01000011.1:0-868 GCF_001753955.1 Pseudomonas sp. NBRC 111139 | reverse complement strand
AGGATCAGGCCGGCGCTCTGGGCGAAACCGACGCTGGCGGTGATCGAGCCGGAGGCCTGCTCTTCGACGCTGTAGTTGACGTCGACCTGGTCGTCGGTGCCAGGCACCTGCGGGGTCTCGACGTTGACTTCCTTGAAGAAGCCCAGGCGCTCAAGACGGGTCTTGGACTGGTCGATCAGGTAGGTCGACGCCCAGCCACCTTCCATCTGGCGCATTTCGCGACGCAGCACTTCGTCTTCGGTCTTGGTGTTGCCGCGGTAGTTGATGCGGTTGACGTAGGCACGCTTGCCCGGGTCGACCACGAACATGATGTCGACGGTGTGGTCCTGGTCGTTCGGCTGTGGCACGCCGTTGACGTTGGCGAAGGTGTAGCCTTCGTTACCCAGGCGGCGGGTGATCAGCTCGGACGTGGTGGTCATCACCTTGCGCGAGAACACCTGGCCCGGCTGCACCAGCAGCAACGACTTGACCTGGTCTTCCGGCACCTTGAGGTCACCGGACAGCTTCACGTCGCGAACGGTGTATTTCTCGCCTTCGTTGATGTTGACGGTGATGTAGACGTGCTTCTTGTCCGGCGTGATGGACACCTGGGTGGAGGCGATGTCCATGTTGATGTAGCCGCGGTCCAGGTAGTAGGAACGCAGGCGCTCCAGGTCACCGGAGAGTTTTTCACGGGCGTACTTGTCGTCGTTCTTGAAGAACGACAGCCAGTTGGTGGTCTTCAGCTCGAACAGCTGCCCCAGGGTCTCATCATCGAATACGTTGTTGCCCACGATGTTGATGTGCTGGATGGCGGCGACGGTGCCTTCGTTGATCTTGATCTTCAGCGCCACACGGTTGCGCGGCTGCGGCACCACCTCGGCGTCGA
>NZ_BCBP01000010.1:0-893 GCF_001753955.1 Pseudomonas sp. NBRC 111139 | reverse complement strand
AAAGCAATGATGACAGCAGCCAGGCCGACCCGCTGGCCTGCTCGCCGGTCACGGTCAGCCCGGACAACCTCGCCTACGTGATCTACACCTCCGGTTCCACCGGCAAGCCCAAGGGCGTGCTGCTGCCGCAGCGCAACGTGCTGCGCCTGTTCACGGCCACCGACGCCGACTTCCGCTTCGGCAGCGACGACGTGTGGAGCCTGTTCCACTCCTATGCCTTCGACTTCTCGGTGTGGGAAATCTTCGGCGCCCTGCTGTACGGCGGGCGCCTGGTGATCGTGCCGCAGCACACCAGCCGCTCACCCGAGGCCTTCTACCAGCTGCTGGCCGATGAACAGGTCACGGTGCTGAACCAGACCCCGTCGGCGTTCAAGCAACTGATGGCGGTGGCCACCACGGCTGAGCCGCAGCGGCCACTGGCACTGCGCAGCGTGGTGTTCGGGGGCGAGGCGCTGGACGTCAACAGCCTGGCACCGTGGTTCGAACGCTTCGGCGACCGCCAGCCGCAGCTGGTGAACATGTACGGCATCACCGAAACCACCGTGCATGTCAGCTACCGGCCGCTGTCGCTGGCCGACCTGGGCAAGGCGGCCAGCAGCCCGATGGGCGTGCCGATCCCCGACCTGTCCTGGTATGTGCTCGACGGCGACCTGAACCCGGTAGCCAAAGGCTGCATCGGCGAGCTGTACGTCGGCCGCGCCGGCCTGGCGCGCGGCTACCTCAAGCGCAGCGACCTGAGCGCCACGCGCTTCGTGCCGGACCCGTTCGGTGCCCCTGGCGGGCGCCTGTACCGCACCGGTGACCTGGCGCGCTACCACGCCGACGGGGTGATCGAATACGCCGGGCGGATCGACCACCAGGTGAAGATCCGCGGCTTCCGCATCGAGCTGGGG
>NZ_BCBP01000009.1:0-1053 GCF_001753955.1 Pseudomonas sp. NBRC 111139 | reverse complement strand
CGCGGCAGGTGCCGGCGTGCCGGCTGCACCCGGAGAACCTGGCCTACGTCATCTACACCTCCGGCTCGACCGGGCGGCCGAAGGGTGCCGGCAACCGCCACCTGGCGTTGTATAACCGGCTGGCATGGATGCAGCAGGCGTATGCGCTGGACGGCGCCGACACGGTGTTGCAGAAAACCCCGTTCAGTTTTGACGTGTCGGTGTGGGAATTCTTCTGGCCACTGATGACCGGTGCACGGCTGGCCCTGGCGGCGCCGGGCGAGCATCGCGAGCCGGAGCGGCTGATCGACACCATCGAGCGCCATCAGGTCACCACTTTGCACTTCGTGCCGTCGATGCTGCAGGTGTTCGTCCGCGAGCCGGGCCTGCAGCGCTGCCACAGCGTGCGGCAGGTGATCTGCAGCGGCGAGGCGCTGGCGGTGGACACCCAGCAGCAGGTGTTCAGCCACCTGCCCGGTGCCCGCCTGCACAACCTGTACGGGCCGACCGAGGCAGCGATCGACGTCACCCACTGGACCTGTGTCGACGAAGGGCGTGACAGCGTGCCGATCGGCCAGCCGATCGCCAACCTGTACACGCACATCCTTGGCCCGGCGTTCGAAGCCCTGCCGCAGGTGGCCATGGGCGAGCTGATGCTCGGTGGCCAGGGCCTGGCGCGTGGTTACCATCGTCGCCCGTCGCTGACGGCCGAGCGTTTCGTGCCCGACCCGTTCGGCAGCCACGGCCAGCGGCTGTACCGCACCGGGGATTTGGCGCGCTACCGCGACAGCGGGGTGATCGAGTACTGCGGGCGTATCGACCATCAGGTGAAGGTGCGCGGGCTGCGTATCGAACTGGGTGAGATCGAGGCTCGGGTGCTGGAGCACCCGCAGGTGCGCGAGGCGGTGGTGCTGGCCCAGGACAGCGGGCATGGCCAGCAGCTGGTGGCCTACGTACTGGCCGAGGAGCAGGGCATGGCAGTGGACGCCGCCGAACTGCGTGACAGCCTTCGCGAACAGCTCAAGGGCAGCCTGCCGGACTACATGGTGCCGACGCACATCCTGCAGGTGCAGG
>NZ_BCBP01000008.1:0-1118 GCF_001753955.1 Pseudomonas sp. NBRC 111139 | reverse complement strand
CCGGCGCCGACGGTACGACCGCCTTCACGGATAGCGAAGCGCAGACCGTCTTCCATTGCGATGGTCTTGATCAGGGTAACAGTCATCTGAATGTTGTCACCTGGCATTACCATTTCAACGCCTTCCGGCAGTTCGCAGTTACCGGTCACGTCAGTGGTACGGAAGTAGAACTGTGGACGGTAGCCTTTGAAGAACGGAGTGTGACGGCCGCCTTCTTCCTTCGACAGGACGTAGACTTCTGCGGTGAACTTGGTGTGCGGCTTGACCGAACCTGGCTTGACCAGAACCTGACCACGCTCAACGTCGTCACGCTTGGTGCCACGCAGCAGAACGCCGCAGTTCTCGCCAGCACGACCTTCGTCCAGCAGCTTGCGGAACATCTCAACACCGGTGCAGGTGGTGGTGGTGGTGTCACGCAGACCAACGATTTCCAGCGGATCCTGAACGCGGACGATACCACGCTCGATACGACCGGTAACAACGGTACCACGACCCGAAATCGAGAACACGTCTTCGATCGGCATCAGGAACGGCTGGTCGATGGCACGAACTGGCTCAGGAATGTAGCTGTCCAGAGTTTCTACCAGCTTCTTAACAGCGGTAGTGCCCATTTCGTTGTCGTCTTTGCCTTCCAGCGCCATACGAGCCGAACCGATGATGATCGGGGTGTCGTCGCCTGGGAAGTCATAGGTGGACAGCAGGTCGCGAACTTCCATCTCGACCAGTTCCAGCAGCTCAGCGTCGTCTACCAGGTCAGCCTTGTTCAGGAAGACCACGATGTACGGAACGCCTACCTGACGGGACAGCAGGATGTGCTCACGGGTTTGTGGCATCGGACCATCGGCGGCCGAGCAAACCAGGATCGCGCCGTCCATCTGGGCAGCACCGGTGATCATGTTCTTCACGTAGTCAGCGTGACCTGGGCAGTCAACGTGAGCGTAGTGACGAATGGTCGAGTTGTACTCAACGTGAGCGGTGTTGATGGTGATACCGCGCGCTTTTTCTTCCGGAGCCGAGTCGATCTTGTCGAACTCAACGATTGCCGAACCGAAAACTTCGGAGCAAACGCGAGTCAGAGCTGCGGTCAGAGTGGTCTTACCGTGGTCAACGTGGCCGAT
>NZ_BCBP01000007.1:0-1143 GCF_001753955.1 Pseudomonas sp. NBRC 111139 | reverse complement strand
AGATGGAGCGAATGAAGCGAAGTAACATTTTTCTTTTTCTTGCGTGTTTCATCGGATTACCTATTTGTTTTTTCGATGACCCCGTTCACGCTATGGGAAAAACACTTCTATATGTCGTGGCCTTGGTTATCTTCATGTCATTCTTAACAGGCTTAGCCTTTTGGGCCATCGAACACTCCCGAGGAGAGTAGCCCTGACTGTATGGGGATGCGCACATCCAAGCCCTGCCTTCGCTGGGCTGTAACCGTAGGAGAGGGGCAACTTTGCCCCCGGATCTGCAGGAAAACGAGGCCATGACCGAGAAAACCTACCGCATTTTTCATAACTACGACCGGGGCGACCAATCGGAATATTTGACGTCATCGACCGACCCAACACGGGCAGCGATCTACTGCCAGTTCTTGGCGGAGGATCAACTGGACGAATCGGCTTCGGTCCGGAACAGTGGTATTGCAAAAGCCCTTGTGCAGTTCTACGGCTGTACTCCCGTCGAGAAGACGCATTCAGCTATCGGCATCGATCTGTATTTCGCGAGGGAAGGTCTGTGCGGCGACTATGAGCAACTGATGGCCGACCAGTCGTTGCAACGTGAAGGCATCATTGATCTGATCCGACCTTATACGGACTGTGTCGGCGATGCCGCGAGTCACCAGGAACTGAACACGGAACAAGTAAATGCAAAGAACTCAATTGGATGAAGTAGTCGCTGCTCTCAAAGTGGCACCTTTAGAAACAGTGGTAATGGGAGCGAGCACCGTAATTGCCCTCATTCTGTTCTGTCTGGACTCCCAATGGTTCGGTCTTGCGCTGGTGACAGCATTAGTTTCTGCTCTCGGCCTTTGGTGCGCATCACCTGAAATCCTCCAGTTGGCCAACAAGCGTGCTAAGGCACGTCACCGCTACCCGTACTGATTTAGAGATTTTTGAAATGGCCAATCGCATTCGCTTTTCAGCTCGCTTAGTCTTGGCCGTGTGCCTATTTTTTTGGGGCCTGTGTTAGTCTGGTGGACTGCCGCTTTAGGGCAATCAGCGGGGCAGAAGGTAAGTGAGTCTTTTGTCGGCATGGCCTCTGCATATCCGTGGGTATGGTTACCCATTGCTAGCATTGGACCTGCGATGATAATTGGTTTAACGGTACTTATG
>NZ_BCBP01000006.1:0-1173 GCF_001753955.1 Pseudomonas sp. NBRC 111139 | reverse complement strand
CTAGGGAATCTCCGAACAAGCCTTCAGTTATGCGAGAATCCCCGCAACACCTGATCCGAGCCGCCCATGAGCCAGATGAGCTTTTCCGACTTTGAGTACGCCGGCAAGCGCAAGCAAACCCGCCGAGAGCGCTTCCTCGCCGAAATGGATCAGGTGGTGCCCTGGGCAGGTCTGCTGGAGCTGATCGAACCGTTCTACCCCAAGGCCGGCGGCGGTAGAAAACCCTATCCTCTGGAAACCATGCTGCGCATCCATCTGTTGCAGAACTGGTTCTCCCTGAGCGACCCGGCCATGGAGGAAGCGCTCTACGAAATCACGCCCATGCGCCAGTTCGCACGCCTGACGCTGAGCGCGCCAATCCCCGAAGACACCACGATCATGAACTTCCGGCACTTGCTGGAGAAGCATCAGCTCGCACCGGCAATCCTTGCGGTCATCAATGGTTATCTGCAGGAAAAAGGCCTGTCGCTGCGCCAAGGCACCATCGTCGATGCCACCATTATTCATGCCCCCAGCTCGACCAAAAATAAAGAAGGCAAGCGTGATCCCGAGATGCACCAGACCAAGAAAGGCGGTCAGTATTTCTTCGGGATGAAGGCGCACATCGGTGCCGATGTCGAGTCCGGCCTGGTGCATCACGTCCATGGCACCGCTGCCAATGTGGCCGATGTCACGCAGGTGGCTGAACTGCTGCATGGCGAAGAAAACGCCGTGTATGCAGATGCCGGTTACACCGGTGTCGAAAGGCGCGAAGAGCATGAAAATCGGGGGGTGATCTGGCAGATTGCAGCGCGTCGCAGCACCTATTCCAAGCTGAACCAGCGCAGCGTACTGTACAAAGCCAAGCGCAAGATCGAGTTCTGCAAGGCTCAGACACGGGCCAAGGTCGAGCATCCGTTTCGCGTGATCAAGCGGCAGTTTGGTTACGTGAAAATACGTTTTCGTGGGCTGATGAAAAACACGGCTCAGTTGACCACGCTGTTCGCCCTGGCAAACCTGTGGAGGGTTCGAAAACAGCTCATGGGTATGGGTGAGGTTCGCGTTTAACACGGAGAACCGGTCGAAAAAGCTCTCCGTACATGATTTTTCGGTCACTTTTCGTCCAATGACGCTGTAGGTGCCTGGAAAATTGCAACTTGCCGCGGCTGCACGACAAGTTGATCGGAGCATCCC
>NZ_BCBP01000005.1:0-1209 GCF_001753955.1 Pseudomonas sp. NBRC 111139 | reverse complement strand
AGACGCTGAACAATTTACCTCTTCAGTCCGCATTCCATTTTCCAACCGATTTTTTCAACCTGACGGTCTTATTTTGCGTTTATGGGCCGATTTCAGGCCCTGTTTTACTGATTAGCGGGTAAACCCCGCCTTTCAGACGGATTTATCCCGCCACCCGTTGCAAGTACCGCTTTGCCAGCATCAGATTGGCCAACCCGAACAGACTGAATAACTGCGCCGTATTCTTTTCCAGTCCACGGTAACGGACTTTGCGATGGTTGAAGCGCACTTTGATCACTTGGAACGGATGCTCTACCTTGGCACGCAGTTGCGCCTTGGCGTATTCGATCTTGCGCTTGACCCGGAACAGCACGCTGTCTTTGCCGTGATGCTGGTAGCTGCTTGGCCGTGCTGCAATCGACCAGATAACGTCCCGTTCAGCATACTCCGCTCGCTTGGCCGCACCGGTGTATCCAGCATCTCCCGAGACATAGGTTTCGGCACCGTGCAGCAGCTTGTCGACCTGGGTGACATCGGCCACGTTAGCCGCGGTCCCCACCAGGCTGTGCACCAGCCCCGACGTGGCGTCGACGCCAATGTGGGCCTTCATCCCGAAGTGCCACTGATTGCCTTTTTTAGCCTGATGCATCTCAGGATCGCGCTTACCTTCTCGGTTCTTGACCGAGGGCGGTGCGGCGATCAGGGTGGCATCGACGATGGTGCCTTCCTTGAGCAGCAGACCCCGACTGGCCAGATGCTGGTTGATCGTTTCAAACAACACCCGCGTCAGCTGATGGGTTTCCAGCAAGCGGCGAAAGCGCAACAAGGTAGTGGCATCCGGTGCCGACTCCCGGCCCAGGTCGATGCCCATGAAGCCACGAATGGCCTGGCTGTCGTAGATGGCATCTTCGGTGCCTTCATCGGAGAAACCGAAACACTGCTGCACGACATACATGCGCAGCATGCGCGACAACCCAATCGAGGGGCGTCCGCGCTTGCCGGTGGTGTCGCGGTAGAACGGCGCCACTTGAGCTTCCAGCTGTGCCCAGGGCACCAACTGCTCGATATCCGCCAGGAAGCGATCTCGTCGGGTTTGCTTTTTCTTGCCGGTGTATTCGAGTTCGGAGAAGGTCTTCTGCATAGCGCGTAACGAGGCTCACGAAGAGGGGGCTGATTGAGGGGGTCAGTGTGCCAAGGCTCTGAGCGGTTGGCTATTTATGCAGCGTCTCC
>NZ_BCBP01000004.1:0-1283 GCF_001753955.1 Pseudomonas sp. NBRC 111139 | reverse complement strand
ATGATCATATTTGATCGGACACTGCGGGGCTATGGCGAATCGGCACAAGACACCCGCAACCGACTGGTCACCTATCTTGAGCACGCTATTGAGTCCCCGTACCGGGGGGACGAGGCGCTGCAACATCGTAACAGCGAGGCAGCTAAATACTTGGATGACATAGGAAAATCTTTGGCTGCCATAAAGCCGCCAGACCGCTACCATGAAACTATGCTTCAGGATATTCGTCAGCAATATCATTCGCTTATCGAGCAACGCTGGAGGATCGTCGAGCAGTCAGAGGGGGCAATTCCCGGCCCACTCATTGGGATGCTTGTTGCTTGGTTGACGCTCATTTTCGCCAGTTTTGGATACCGAGCGCCACGTAATTCAATGGTGATAGGAATGTTCATCGTTTCTTCAATGCTTATCGCGGCTTCCGTATATCTGGTATTGGATATGGACGTGCCATTTCACGGTCCTATCCAGATATCCGACGAGCCTCTGCGCAGGGCGCTCGCCGTAATGCAGCTTTAAGGAAGCAGGGCGCGCTTGTGTTCTGGATGATGACCTCGTGGCGGACTACATCAAAGTTCGATATTGGCCGATAGCTACCCCTGGAGAATTTCTGCAATGGGTCATAGCGGCGGCTTTCAACGCGCTGTGCAGTGCATTTCCGGCCCCTGATAGCCCCACACCACGATGGCCTCGCCATGGTGCTCCCATAGACTCTCATTTTGTCCCTGGTAGCGCGCGCCGCTTGCGGTCTGTTCTAGGTACATCAGCGAACTGCGGTCACCGAACTCGACGATGGCCGTGGGCGGCTCGGTGCGGAAGAAGCGGGCAACCACTTCCTTGGCCGGGTTGCCGTCACACTGGTAGAACACCGGGCCGGTGGCCTCGACCAGCCGGTAGCGCGCCTGCAGTTCGGCGATGCGCAGGCGGTAGCTGTCGGCGATGCAGGCGGGCTGGTCCGCGCTTTTCCAGCAATCGTTGCGGCCTTTGATCCAGCCCCGTTGCTCGGTCTTGAGCACCGGCGGATGTTCATTGCCGGCCTTCTGCTGCGCGGCTGTGTAGACCTCGGCCATTTTCCGGTCCATTGCCGAGAGCCGCTCGCTCTGGCAGATCTGTTGTTCGATGCTGCCGGCCTCGACCTGAGTGCAGTTGAAGGCAGGTCCCGCAGCTAGGGTGTGCGACAGAGGCAGGGTGAGCAGCAGGGGAAGCCAGTGCTTCATGGGAACCACCATTAGCGATTCAGAATACTGGGCTCAGTCTAGCTCTGCGCTGACTGACGTGGAGGGTGG
>NZ_BCBP01000003.1:0-1449 GCF_001753955.1 Pseudomonas sp. NBRC 111139 | reverse complement strand
GAGCTGCGCCCCAGATGTTGGACATCTGTCCATCATCTGGGGTTTTTATGAGCAAGTACTCAACACAATTCAAGCAGTCAGCCATCCAGGCTTTCCTCAAGCGTGGCCGAGGCTTTCGCCACATCGCGGCGCTGTTTCAAATCGATCCGACTTTGCTGCGCCGTTGGGTCATGTCCTATCAGTTACATGGTGAGGCCAGCTTCGAGAAGCCTGGCGGTCATTACAGCAGCGAGTTCAAGCTTTCTGTGCTCTACCGTATGTGGCGCGAGAAGCTGTCGCTCCGGGCCACCGCAGCGTTGTTCAACCTGGGTAACTCATCTCAGGTGCGGCGCTGGGAGGAACAGTATTACAGTGGCGGCTTCCAAGCCCTGTCCTCAAGCAAAAAGATATTGGTTAACCCTATGCCTAAAGCCCCGCGCAAGCCCGAAGAGACCGCTCCCAAACCTATCGAGGAGCTTACCCATGCGGAGCTGCTCAAGAGACTTCGCCAGCTTGAAGCGGAGAACGCCTACCTAAAAAAGCTCGAGGAGCTCGACGAGGAGAAGGCGAGGCTGAAGAAAGCCAGGAAAAAACCCGGCTAGTAAGGGCTTTGCGCGAACACTACCCGTTTGCCGATCTGCTCAAGGCTGCCGGCCTGCCACGCAGTACTTACTATTACCAGCTAGGGCTGCTTGAGGCCGGGGATAAGTGTGCCTCTCTCAAAATCTCGATCCAGGAGATCTGCGACCGACATCGCGGTCGTTATGGTTATCGGCGGGTTACCTCTGCGCTGCGCAGTTCTGGGCAGTTGGTTAACAGTAAAAAGGTGCGCCGGCTGATGGCTGCTCTAGACCTCAAGTGCACGGTCCGTCCGAAGAAGTACAAGGCGTATCGGGGCCTGATGGGAGAAGCCGCGCCTAACATTCTCAAGCGTAATTTCCAGGCTGATCAGCCTAACCAGAAGTGGGTTACCGATGTCACTGAGTTCAAAGTGGCGGGTGAAAAGCTGTACCTCTCGCCTGTAATGGATCTGTACAACGGCGAAATCGTGACGTATCGCACCGACACCAGACCGCGCTTCACCTTGGTCGGCGAAATGCTGGAGCGCGCGATTCAACTGCTTCCGGCGGGCAACAAACCACTGCTGCACTCGGACCAAGGATGGCACTACCGATACCCTGATTACTGTGCACGTGTGAAGGAAGCAGGGCTTGAGCAAAGCATGTCACGCAAAGGTAACTGCCTGGACAACGCCGCGATGGAGAGTTTTTTCGGCACGCTGAAGTCGGAATACTTCTACCGTGAGCGCTTCAAAAGCGTCGCAGAGCTACAGGCGGGACTGGATGAGTACATCCACTACTACAACCATGACCGCATTAAAATGAAACTCAACGGCCTGAGTCCTGTGGCTTACAGAACTCAAGCTGAGGTAGCCTAGCACCGACCGTCCAACATCTGGGGCGCAGCTCA
>NZ_BCBP01000002.1:0-1708 GCF_001753955.1 Pseudomonas sp. NBRC 111139 | reverse complement strand
CCCGCTCTCATCAAACAAAATGCAACCCATTGTTTTCTAAACACTCAAGCGGCCACCAGTTGATACCCCAGTTTCCGGGCTTTGCGAAGCAAAGCCCGGACCTGCCGGTCTTGGCTTCTGGTTTCGAACTCCTCAAGACCTTGTTCAACATAAGCCTGCTTCTTGGTTAACAGGTTGTACACCAGACGTGCCAACTGATGCGCAGTGGCCTTGATGGCGCAGCTGGTATCCATTCGAGTCAGTCTGGCTCGGTGTGATGCACCAATGAAACCCTTGTCGTTACGGGCATTGGATGCGGCCTGCTTGAGTGCTTGAGCTGCTCGATTGACTATTTTGGGCCCGCCACCTGCCAGTCGATGACCGCCGGAAATTCGGGTAGGGGGAGCCAGTCCCAACCAAGAGCAGAAGTGCTGTGAGGACGGGAAGCGTGATAGATCTGTACCGATCTCCCCTGCCAGCACTAATGCAGTGTCCACCCCAATGGTTGGAATTGCGGTTAGGTCCACGCCAAGAGCTTTCCACAATGTCTGATGCAATTCAGTCTGTTGGACACCGTTTCGGTGTGGGCTCCGTAAAGGCTTATTGGATGGCTCTGGCTTGTTTTGCAGCACCGGCAACTGCTCTAACGCGGCTTTTATGGCGTCGTCACAATCAGCAATTTGCTGCTCCAGGAAGTCATAGGCAGCCAATTCCTGAGTTAGCGCATGCAAATGCTCGCGCCGCCAATTGCCATGAAGACTCCGAGCGACAGCCTCCTTGCCTGCCTTGATGCGGCGGTCGGTCAGTTCAGCCAGTTGCACTGGGTCCCGTTCACCTGCGCAGATGGCTCGCAAAATCTTCATGCCAGTTACACCGGAAATATCACTGATGACATTGGCCAGCTGGATGTTCATTTGGCTCATGGCCTTTTGCATACGGTTCAGCGTCTGCGCCTGGTCTTTCACTTTGGAAGCACGCTGCCTGACCAATGACCGGACGCAGCAGGTCAGATCATCGGGGCGGAATGCGCCTCTGAGCAGTCCATGAGTCATCAGCTGCCAAATCCACTGGCAATCCAACACATCTGATTTACGGCCCGTGATTTGCCGAGTTGCTCTGGCATTGACGAGATAAACCTCAAAACCGCGCTCGCTGAGAATCTCGTAAATTGGAATCCAATAAACCCCCGTGGATTCCATGGCAACGACCTTGATCCCCAGGCTTTCAAGCCAGTTAGCCATCTTGAGTAGGTCGTCAGTAAAGGACGTGAACGACTGGACGGGATTTTCGTGCCGGGGATCGACCGCCACGAAATGTTCTCGACCACCGACATCGATCGCCGCGCAATCGGGATGGACGACGGTAAAGCGTTGCTTGGAAGGCTTGCGCGCCATGATGAATCCTCGCAGGATAAAGGGCGCGCGGGGCACACGGTGGCGAAAGGGTTCACTCTCTCATACGTGGTCACAGCTGAATCAGCTGATGCCTACAGGGACTTCACGCCGATACCGTGCGGATCACTCTCCTACGCGGGTGTGCGGACACACACCAGTGCTGGCTACGATCTCTGTCCCGCGCACACGAACCCTAACAAAGCAAAAGGCGGCTGGCCCTACCGGGCCAACCGCCTTTTCTTTTTCAAAATGTCAGCGTCGCTGCGGAACTGAAGCCGTACACCTCATGTTTGCTGCGCGACAGCGCAGCCCGGAAGGGCTGGGTGATCTCCTAC
>NZ_BCBP01000001.1:0-545 GCF_001753955.1 Pseudomonas sp. NBRC 111139 | reverse complement strand
TGACTGGCAGCACTACCTCCCGCTGATCGAACGCAAGCCCGGTGCGCTGCGCAACGGCGCGCCCTTTGCTGATCTGCCGGCGCCGCTGCGTCAGCTTAAGCACGGTCTGGGGCGTCATGCCGGCGGTGACCGGATCATGGCGCAAGTTCTGGCTGCCGTACCGGTCGCCGGGCTCGATGCGGTGCTGGTGGCTGTTGAGCTGGTACTGGAAAGCGGCAGCCTGAGCGCCGAACACATCCTCAATGTCGTGGCGCGCCTGGCCGCGACCGAACCACCACCCAGCGTCGAAACCCACTTGTCGCTCAAGGAAGCCCCCGTCGCTAACACGGCGCGCTACGACCGCCTGCGTGGCCAGACCGAGGAGATCGGTCATGCGTGATTTGATGGCGGAACTCAAGGAGCTGCGCCTGCACGGCATGGCCACGGCCTGGGCGGAGTTGACTGCGCAGGGTGAGTCGAACACAGCCTCGTCCAAGTGGCTGCTCGAACACCTGCTGGAACAAGAGCACACAGATCGCGCCATGCGCTCGGTGAGCCACCAGATG